>JBGSLE010000207.1:0-5834 GCA_041740875.1 Pontiella sp.
GGGGTCGTGGACGGTGGTTGGCCAGGAGGCCCGGCAGCAGGATGCCGGGATTTCCTCCTCCGTGCTGTCCGACTGCGCCCCGGCGATCCACTATCTTTTCGAGGCCAACGTCCGCATCGATAGCGCCGGGCGCGCCGGGGTGGTGGCGTTCCACCAGGACGACGACAACTGGGTGGTGGCGGGCTTGGATCGCGCCACCAACAAGTGGTATTTCCGGAAACGGGTGGCGGGCATCGAAAGCGAAAACAGATTCAACCTTGCGGCCGGATTCAATTTCGACGGCTACCACCGGCTGCGCGTCCTGAAAAACGCCGGTGACTTTCTCGTCCGGATCGATGGCGAGGTTCCGACGGGCGGGGCATTGCCGTTTGCAACGGTCTTTTCCGGCTCCGGGATTCCCGGGTTGCGCGTGGATGGCGCGGTCGCGGCGTTCGATGGCGTCTTCCGCACGGTCGGCTGGGACGAATGGGATGCGCGGATCGCCGGCTGGGGCGCGGCCGAAGCGGGAACATTGTCATCCGGTTCGTGGAATACGGGAGCCTCCGGACTTGCGGTTTCAGATGCGGCGGGCGTGAACCGCATCTTCAAGGGCGAGTGGATGGAGAACTACGAATTTTCCTGTCAGCTAGCGCCAACGACGGCGGTGCCCTCCGACGGCCAGCCGCACAAAATCGGTATCTATGCCGCCTACCGGGACGAGGATAATTTTGTGCGCGCCGACCTCGATCTCGCGACCGGCAATCTTGTTGTCGGCGGAGAACGGCAAGGCGCGGTCCTTCCGGGGCAGACCCTGAAACGGCCTTCGCGAAATCCGCTGCCCACGTCGGAGGGCGGCGCCCGGACGTGGCGCTACACGACCGCCAATCCCGGCGCAGGATGGGAAGCCGCGGGATTCAACGATGCGGCGTGGAGCTCCGGCCCGGGCGGTTTCGGCAACCCCGCCACCCCGAACGCCGTGGTGGGCACCGGCTGGTATGGCAGCGACATCTGGCTGCGCCAGCCGTTTGTGCTGGAAGAGTCCGCCACCCCGTTCACCATGCTGAGGGTCTTCCACGACGAAAACGCCGAGATCTACATCAACGGAATCCTGGCCGCCACGTTGCCGCGCCGCGAGACGCCCAACTACACGACCATGTACGACTCCTATGCGATCAATGCCGCCGCCCGGCAGTCGCTCCGGCCGGGAACCAACACGATCGCGGTCCACTGCCGCAACGCGGCCAGCAACCAGTTCATCGACGTGGGGATCGTCAATCCCAAGGTTCCTCAAACGGAGGCCAGCTGGAACCTGCGCGCGGTCAAGGAAACCGACCGCATCCTGCTGTTCGTGGATGGACAGGAGCTGGCCTCGGTCGCGTGGACCAACGGGGCGGCGCAGGTGGGGCTGGTGGCCGAAAACATGCCGGCCCGGTTTAACGACATCCTCGCGTTTGCCTTCGCTGCCGAGCCGTATTCGGCCAGCGCCGTCCTCTATTTCGACGCCGGCGACCCCACGCTGGCCGAAGCCGTGGCCGGTGCGGACGGCGACACGAACAACACCCTGCGCGAGTGGAAGAGCCGGTTCAACAGCAACGATGACGACGACGCGATTCTGAACGACGACAACAGTTGGGATCTGCACGGCAGCGTGGCGCGCAATCCCGCCCCCGTGACGGACTTCACGGGCATTTCCGGCAGCTATGTGTTCAACGGATCGGGCGGCGGCTTGGCCGACAACATGGCGAACTCGAACGGCGACGGCGCCAACCTAGATGCCACCTTCGAGCTCTGGGCCAAGCCCTCCGATCTTGCCGGCAAGGAAATCTTGTTCGAGGACGGGGCGGCTACGCGCGGGGTCTCGCTGGCCTTGGACGGCGCCCTGCTGAAATTCCGCGTGGACGACCAGGTCGCCGGCGCCAATCTCGACGCGACGGTTTCGGTCAATGTGGGCGCCGCCATGCTGACGAACAACTTCAACCAGATTGCCGGTCGCATCGGTTTTGTCGATGACCCCGGCGAGGCGGGCGGCAAGGATGCGGTGCTGTCGCTGTTCCTCAACGGGCAGAAGATCGGCACCACGACCTTCCAAGGCGCGGACGAGTGGTCGGGAACCGATGGCGCGGGGCTCGGCATCATCCATGGAAACTTCAACGGGCTGTCCGGGTTTGGCGGATTCCAGGGCGAGATCGCGCTCTTCCGTTTCTACAGCCGGGCATTGACCGACCAGGAGATGCGCGACGCTTATCTTTCCGTTATGGGGCCGGTCTCCTTCGTTTCCGATCCGCTGGTTGTGCAACCTGCCCGGGCCGGCTCGGCCTACGGCGGCACCTTGGCCGGTTTGGCCTTCGACCCGGACCACCAAACCCTGCTCTTTTCCAAGGTGTCCGGCCCGGACTGGCTGGCCGTGGCGCCGGATGGTTCGCTTTCCGGCACGCCGGGAGCGGCCGACATGGGGGTGAACCAATTCCAGGTTGCGGTGGCCGATGGATACGGGCAGGGCGACCAGGCGACGTTGTGCATCGACGTGCTGGATCCCGCCGGGAAATTCACCTACTTCTTCGCCGATTTCAAGGTGCCCGATTCCGGGGGCTCCAGCACGCTCACCAACGCGGCGCAATTGAACGCCGGAACGCTGGTGGGGTCGTGGTCGATTGCAAATGCGCAGGAGTCGTTGATTTCCGGCACGGCTGCCGGATTCGACCAGGGTCCGTATAGCTTCACGGCCCGCATGGCCTACGGGGCCGCCGTGTCGAATGGCGCCGTTTTTTCGGTCGATCTGCGATCCAAACGGGACGGGGCCAGCAAGTTCAACGGAATTCGGATCAAGAACGAGAACGGCTTGAATTCGGTGAGCCTGCGCTGGTCGGGAACGGCGGACGGCGTGTCGGGCAGGCTGGATTATTGGACGGGTGCCTGGACCATCGTCACCAACGGGATTTTCCTCGCCAATCAGACGGCCTTTGCCGAGGGATTGGCCACCGACACGCTTGCGGTTGCGATGCATGCATCGGGCTACGACGTTGCGGTCAACGGGGTCACGCTGCTGACCAATGCAAGCTACCAGAACATTCCCGCCACCATCAATTCCGTGCAGTTCTTTGGGGACGGCGGAACCAACTCCCTGGCGGGCGCGTGGTACGATACCGTCACCCTCCAAAGCGCCTCGGTGGCGGGCGGTCCGAGCGGCTACGCCGCATGGGCCGCCGGATGGGGCGTCGGCATCGGTGCGGAAGCGGAGGATTTCGACGGCGACGGCCTTGGCAACCTCTACGAATACGGGCTGGGCGGCGACCCGACCAATGCGGCGGACCGGGGCATCCCCCCGGTCGTCGGCATGGCGGAGCTGGGCGGAACGAACGGACTGGCCTATGTCCATCCGCAGCGCGCCGATCCGCAGAGCGGGCTGGACTACTATCTTGAATTGAGCACAAACCTAGTTGCAGGCGCTTGGACCAACGCCGGCTACTGGGTCGCCGGCACCAACGTCACCGGCGGCGATCTAGACTTCGTCACCAACCTGACCCCCACGACCGAGGGCAAGAAGTTCATCCGCCTGCGGATCGAATAGATCCGGCCGCGCATCCTGCGGCAGTAGTTTTTGGATATGAAAAATGCATTTCTGGACATGGGCGCGAAGCGCATTCCGTGGTTTCATGGCACCATTCCATGGAAGCGCGTCTGGTTTTGGAGCAGGAGTCAACAGAAGCGGAAACGGTGAAAAACAAAGGGAGAAACACAATGGACAAGGGTACATGGATAGTGGCGGCGGTGCTGGCCGCCGGGATGGCGCAGGCGGCGAACAGGACGTGGGTTGGCAATACCGACGCCAACTTTGCCACGCTCGACAACTGGAATCCCGCTTCGACGATTGTCGCCAATACCCCGGTTTTCGGCGCGGCCGGCAGCGCGGGTACAACCCTGTTCAACAATCTGGCCGCCGCTTCCGTCATCAATGGGTTTACCTTCACGGCCGATGCGGCCGCGTACACCCTGAACGGGAATGCGATAAAACTCGGTGGAGCAATCAACGCCGCGGGTTCCACGGTTGACCAGGTGTTCAACTTCAACATCGATATCAACCAAGGCGCTTCCGGAAGCACCCGTAGCATCACCGCATCCACAAACGGGGCAACCACGACCTTCAACGGTGCATTCACAGGAACCGGTGGTCTTGGCGTGGCCTCCGGAGGAGCGATCGTTCTTGCGGGGAACAACTCGTTCAACGGGAAAGTGACGCTCAATAGCGGAACCAAGCTGATCATCGAACACAGCAACGCCCTGGGTACGCCGGGAGCAGCGAGTGGTAACGACTTTACCACCGTGGCCAACAACGCCAGCCTCCAGTTCCGCAACAACATTACCGTGGGTGAGGATATCCGGATCACAGGGGCCGGCAACAACGTCGGCGCCTTGCGCAACCTTTCGGGCACCACCACCCTGACCGGACCGGTTACCTTGACCGGCGCCGCCTCCATCTACTCGGCCAGTGGCCTGATGGTGTTCGACAAGACCGACGGCGTGGCGATCGACGGGGGAACCTACAACATCGACCTGCGCGGAGCCAGTGACATCGCCGTCAACGGAGTGATTGCCGGGACGGGAAGCTACGTGGCCAAGAGCGACGCCGGAACCCTGTCGCTGCTCGGCCTGAACACGTTCGACAGCCAGATGAGAGTCTACCGGGGCACGGTGATCGCCAACACCCTTGCCGACGCGGGAACCGCCTCTTCGCTCGGAACCGGCGCCAGCAATTCGGTTATCTGGATTGGCAATTCCAACAGTGCGGGCACCTTGCGCTATACGGGCGCCGCAGCCGGCACGGATCGCCAGATCCAGATCGGCGGCACCGGCGGGACAGGAACCGGCGGAGGCATCATCGAAAGCAGCGGAACCGGCGCCATCGATTTTACCGCCGCCGATCTCATCGCGCAGCAGAGCGGCATTGCCGTGGCCCGCACCCTCACGCTGGGTGGCGACAATACCGGCGACAACACGATTTCCGGAACCATCGCCGACAACGACAAGGCCAGCGGCGGAATCATCAATGTCACCAAGGCCGACGCCGGGAAGTGGGTGCTTTCGGGCGACAACACCTACAGCGGCCTTACCTCGATCGATGGTGGCACGCTGCACATCAGCCATGCCAACGCGCTGGGCAGCCTGGATGCGGGAACGACCGTGGGAAACAATGGTATCCTTGAGATGTCGGGAGATATCAGCCTCAACGAGGCGCTTACTGTGGTCGGTACGGTTAAAAACACGGCCGGCAACAACAGCATTGAAAGCGATATCAGCGCTTCGGGCGGCGTCATCCGGTCGGACGCCGGAACGTTGACCATCAACGGGAATATCGACGCCGCTGCCACGGCCCTCGACCTGCGCGGGTTCAGCGATCTGGTCGTAAACGGGGTGGTCTCCGGTAGCGGCGTGTACGTGGCGCATGGGGATACCGGAACCTTGAGCCTGCTGGGACAAAACACGTTTACCAGCCAGATGCGGGTCGACCGGGGCGTGGTGATTGCAGACACGATCGCCGACGCGGGGGTTGCCAGTTCGCTGGGACAGGGCACCGATATCCGCTTCGGCTGGCAAAACAATGAAGGCGGCACGTTGCGCTACATCGGCGGAACCGCCAGCACCGACCGCCAGATCTTGCTGGGCACGCCAACCGTCAATGCCACCCATACCGCCAGCGGAAAGATTGAAAACAACGGAACCGGGGCGCTCGCCTTCACCGCCGCCGCGTTCAACGCGCCGCAGACCGCGGTCATCGCCGCCCGTACGCTCACGCTCGGCGGCTCCAACGCCGACGCCAACAGCATCCTCGGGCTCATCGCCGACAACAATACCGCAGG
>JBGSLE010000208.1:0-3153 GCA_041740875.1 Pontiella sp.
ACCGGCGGAGGCTGCCGCCACGACGCCGCCCACCACCACGGCTTCGCCCAGCAGGATGCGGCCTGTCCGGCCGGCATCTTCGCTCCACGCCATCGGATTGACCCAGGAAAGGCTGCCGCCCGTGGCGAGGGGGGATTTCCAGCGGCTGGGGGATACCAGGGCAACAAAGTCGCCCATGGAGGAAAATTCGACGCCGACCTCGGCATACTGTTCGTATTCGTTCGAATAGCCCGAGCCGACGAGCTTGGGGCCGCGTGCGCCCTGGGGGCACTCCATGGAGGCGCATCCCGAAATCAGCGCCACGGCCATGGAACTACTGATGGTTTTGATCGCATCCATGCGACGACCCCGCGACCCTTATTCCGTAGGGAAATGGCCGATCCATTTTCCGAAAACGTATTCGCCTTGGGTTTCGTCCCACAGGCCGACCCAGTACCACTTGTTCCAAGACGGGAGCTGGAATTCGTAGGTTCCGGCGTGGCTGTAGCTTTCGAAGCCCTGGAGCCACGTCTGCCCGGCGTCATCCCAGACGCAGACCAGGTGATTGCCCTGGACCACCGGCAGCGCGAGCCGTTCGAGCGGCAGTTCCACGGAACCGGACATCGCCTGGGTGGCGCAGAGCAGGAAGAGGGCGGAGAGTATGATTTCTTTTTTCATGTTGTTCACCTTATTCAATCACATGTTCAACCAATTGGCGTGTGCCGGTATAAAAGCATCTGCCGTGCCATCATATTCTTCGACCGATATCCAATACCACTGGTCGGGGTCGATGTTCTCGATCACCAGTTCGGACGGCCCCAGCATTTCGCCCAGCTCGTGCCATGTGCCCGCCGCCTGGTTCCACAGGCGGGCCTTGATTAGCTTCCCTGAGAAACCCTCCAACGGATAGATGACCTGCGTGCCGACCGCCATTGCATCGACGCTGTGTGTGTCCACCATGCCCTGGTAGGTGGCCGTAAGGATCACCGTTGCATCCTGGTCGATGTTCCCCAGGCTCAGGGTGCCGTTCGCGGCCATGGCGGCGATGGCCGAATTTTCCGACCACGAGGGAACCACCTGCGCACTGGTTCCACCCGAATAGTGCGCGGTGCAGGTGAAGCCGACGGTCGAATTTTCATTTACCGCAGACGGCCCGACGATGGAAATGCCCGTCAGCAGCATCGGCGGAGCCACGTATTTCACCACGACGGCGTGCGCGTCCGAAACCCCGCTGTAGGAGGCCGTGACCGACAGGCTGGAATCGGCGGCCACGGATCCGGCCAGCAAAAAGCCCGCCGTATTGATGGTCGCAAAGGTCTTGTTCACGCTCCAAACGGGCGCTACCACCCGGCTCGTGCTGTCGGCGTAATAGGCCGTGCAGGCATACTGGGCCGAGCTGCCCGCATCCACGGAGCCCGGACCGGACACTTCGATGGAAACCAAAGCGGGCGCAACATAGCGGATGGCGACGGGATACGAATCCGACTTGCCGCCGTAGGTCGCCAGCACATTTACCATCTGGTCGGCCAGAACATTGCCAGCCTGCAACACACCGGCCGCGTTAATGGTCGCGAGTAGAGCCGCAACATCGACGCTCCATGTGGGCTGCACGGATTGGCTGCCCCCGTCCGAATAGTGCGCCGTGCAGGTGTACTGCCCGGAGGTCTGCTCGTTCAGCGCGGCCGCGCCGCCGATTTCAATACTGGTCAGCGTCGGTGCGACATAGCGGACCAAGACCGGCTGGGTGGCCACAAAACCGTTGATCGACGCGACAACCGTAACCGTCCGGTCGGCCGAAACATTGCCGGCGGAGAGCAGCCCGGCGGCAGAGATGGTCGCGACGCCCAGCGGATCGACGCTCCAAACGGGCGACACCGCCGCCGTGGTGCTGTCGGAATAGGTGCCAATGCAGGTGTATTGCGCGCTGGAGCCCTCGTTTAGCGCCGCTGCGCCAACGATGTTCACACCGGTCAGCACCGGCGGGACATACCGCACGGCCACCGTCAAGGAGGCGGTCTTGCCTTGGTAGCTAGCCGAAATGGCGACGTTCTGGTCCGCAGTCACGTTGCCTGCGGTCAACAAACCGGCGGAATTGATGGACGCGTAGGGCGAGGCTTCGCTCCACACCGGCGCGACCGAAACAACCGACCCGTCGGAATAGAGGGCTTCGCAGGCGTACTGCATGACCGTCTGCTCGTTGATGGAGGAAGGTCCGTTGATCCGGATGCTCGACAGCACCGGCGGAACATTCTTGACCGTCACGGCAAACGTGGCGCTCTTCCCGCCAAAGGTCGCGTTGATCGTCACGGACTGGTCGGACGAAACGGCGGCGGCGGTGAGGACGCCTGCGGAGCTGATGGAGGCGTAGGTGGAATTCTCGCTCCAAACCGCGGCAACATTCGCCGTCGAAGCGTCGGAATAGGTGCCTGTGCAGACATAGGTCGCCGTGGCTCCTTCGTTGACCTGCGCGGATCCGGAAATGGCGATCGAGCCGAGCACCGGCACGGGCGGCGGATCCGGGGGCGGTGGCACATCGGACGCTTCGATCATGACCTGGTTCACCGCCAGCGGGGAGAGTATGACCTCGGTCACCGCGTTTGTGATGGCGTTCTGGTCGTACACGCACATGTCCAAGCGGAGCTTGTCGCTCGTCACAGCCACGGTGATGCCCGATTTTGTAACATTGTCGATGCGGTTCTTGCGGAAGACATTGCCAAGAATGACCGTGTCCTGCTCCACCGCCATGCTAGGCTTGTCGATGTAGGCCGTGTTGACGATCGCATTGAGGCATACGGAGATCTGGTTGTCCACGAACAGGTTGAAGTAGTTCGGCTGCATGACGATGTTGGCGCTGCTCGAAGCCGTCGGCTCGCCGTTGCCCCAGTTGAAGATGGCCGTGCGCAGTTCGTGGAACGTGTTGTTGTCGACCACCAGGTCGGAGCAGCCGCCATAGGCGGAGACGCCGGCCGAGGCGGTGTAGTCTGCCGGCACGGTGGACGTCGCCCGGGGCATGCCGTCGAACTGGTTGCCATAGACCGCCATGCGCGCCATGTATTCGCCGATCGCCAGCATGCTGCCGGTATCGGGCGCCACGCGCCAGGGTTCGTCGAGGGTGATCGTCTTGGACGCGGCGTCGAACGCGGTGATCGCGCGGGTCTGCCCGATGCCCCTGCC
>JBGSLE010000209.1:0-4252 GCA_041740875.1 Pontiella sp.
GCCGGGGCCGACTATCCCGAGGGACGGCTCCTCCACGCCGATCCCGAACCGGTCTCCTGGGTGGAGTCGCCCGCCTACGCGCCCCACCTGCCGCAGCTGCTCGGTCGGCCCGAATACCAAGGCGAGCGCCAGCCGGCCAGCAGTGGCAAAAAGGCGGTGCCAAAACAGCGTGGTTAGGAAAGAGTGGTCTCGACGGGGACTGTAAAACCCTCGTACCGGAGAGGGCGTTGAAGTCACTGGTTTCCTGCGACCCCTTATTTTTGTCAAGATAGATAAAACGATATTATTTACTCTTCGTAATTCAGTGGGCAATCGTGGCGGGATTTGTCCAGAAAACCCCCGTTGCGTTGCGCCGGTAGAAGGGGATTGGGAATTGGTACCTTATGGGTACTGTTGTCCCGGGGGTGTCGCCGGAGCGGGGTCGGAAAAGATAAACGGATTATTAGGTTGCCGAATGGAGGAAAAACGTTATATCCATATGGTGATAGGTGGGTTTGCGCCGGCGAGGCATGGGGCTGGTTCATCCCGGCGGGTTTAAACGAAAAAACAGGGTTTTAGGCGCGGGATACGCTCTGTTCTGCGCCCGTAGTCGAGGAGCAAAATGAAAAGGAAAAAAATGAGAAAAAAATTAACATGGATGGTTGCGATGCTGGGTGCTAGTGCGGCCGTGGCGCTGGCGGACGTGGTGCTGGACTTCAATGTGTCCACGGCCGGTTCGTTTAGCGGTGCTTTGACCCTTAAATTTACGGTCAATGGTACGGGGACCGTTACGCTGGATGCCTCGACGGGATCTGCGGTTGCGGGCGTTATCAGCACCGTCAACGGCTGGGATGGCGTTGTCGGTACGGTCGCGCATGCGGCCCTGTACAATACCAACTTCACCCTGACTGCCAGAGCGTTTGGTACAGCGGGCACTAAGACTACGACGCTGAATACGGATGATTCCGGCGTGTTGGGAGTTACGGGACAAAGCAGCCCCCGCATTGATGGAAACAACATTACTCCTACCCCTGACCCGGAGCGGCTGGTTTGGACCTTGTCGGCAGGCAGCGGCGTGGCCATGAACTTTAAGAGTTTTTCATGGGGCAATTCTGCGGCCAATTCAAACGATGGATTGGTCGTAAAGGATGCGGATACGAGCACGATCTACTTTCTAGGAAACACGAGCGCCGGCACGGAGGATATTTCGGCGGCGGGCTATTCGATTGGCAATGGGGGTACGCTAATCTTTACGGCGGAAGGCAGCGGAAAACCCCAGGGTGCCGGTCTGGCCGGCTTCTCGTTTGAAGTGATTCCCGAGCCGGCGACGCTGGGCATGGTGATTGCCTGTGGCGCGGGATTGATGGCCGTCCGCCGCGTGTTCACCCTTTAGTCGGCATGGGGCGTGGTTGTTCCCAACCCGGCAGAGCCGGAACCACATTTGACAGAAGGCCGCAAAAAACGCGAAGAGAAGTAAGTGTAAGCCTTTGCTGCCTTTGCGATCTTCGTGTTGAACTATCCGTCGCAACCATGATGGGATTTGAATAGACAGGACTAAGGGGGCCGGCCGGAGATGGCCGGCCTTTTTGGTAAAGACGCGGCCAACGGATGACGGCGGCGGCGCGGGATCGAAAAACGAATAATTATGTTGCCGAAGGATGAAAAAACGATATATCTAGCTTGTCCGTGAACTATGTTGGTGCAGGCGGGTGGTTAGGGATGTCCAAGGATTTTCGCCTGCGGTAAGCGGCAGTGAAACCAACGGGAAAAACCATGAAACAGAAGATAAAGTGGATGGTTGCGCTGCTGGGCGCAAGTGCGGCCGTGGCGCTGGCGGACGTGGCGCTGGACTTCAATGTGGGCACGGGCACTGAGTTTGGCGGTGCGTTGACCCTTAATTTTACGGTCAATGGCTCGGGAACTGTTACGCTGGATGCATCGACGGGATCTGCGAATGCGGACGTTGTCAACACCGTCAACGGCTGGGATGGCGTTGTCGGTACGGTTGCGAATGCAGCCCTGTACAACACCTCCTTCTCCCTGACCGCCACGGCGTTTAATACGACGGCCGCAAGGAATATTACGATGGCTGAAAATGATTCCGGCGTGTTGGCAGTTAATGGGCAAAGCAGCGGCCGCATTGATGGAAACAACCTTACTACGCCTAACCCGGAGCGGCTGGTTTGGACCTTGTCGGCAGGAAGCGGCGTGGCCATGAACTTTAAGAGTTTTTCATGGGGTAACTCTATGGCCAATAACAGCGATGGATTGGTCGTAAAGGATGCGGATACGAGCACTATCTACGAGCTGGGAACCACGAGTGCCGGCACGCAGGATATTTCGGCGGCGGGCTATTCCATTGGCAACGGCGGTTCGCTCATTTTTACCGCGGAAGGCAGCGGCAAAACCAATGGAGCCGGCCTCGCTGGCTTCACGTTCGAGGTGATTCCCGTGCCGACGACGCTGGGCATGGTGATTGCCTGTGGCTCGGGAACTTGTTGTCCATCCGCCGCATCTTCTCGCCCGGAACGGCGGACCAGTGCGGCCTTTTTTCAAGCTCGGTTGGCTGGGGACAAGGTATGAAAAAAATCGCGGTACGGGTTTGCGCACTTTTGTTGATCGTTGCACCGGGAGTTTCCGCGGAGGTTTCCGTGGCATTCACGAACGAACTTTCCGCGCGCGTGATCAACGTACCGGTCCGGCTGGATTTCAGCGTCGATGCCCTCGGCAACGTCGGGTTGGACGCCTCGACCACATCAAGCGATGCCCTTGCGATCGCGACGGTGGATGGGTGGGATGGCCCGGTTGGATCGCTCACGAATCCCGTCGTCTTTAATACCGCGTTTTCGCTCACGGTCTCGGCCTCCAAGCAGTCGGGGGCGGCGTCGGTTAACCTGAGTGAAATCGATGCCGGCGGTTTGGCGGTGACCGGACAAAATTCCAGCCGTATCGATGGCGGGAACCTGGTTCCGCCCAATGTTGAGACCTTGCGGATCTCCTCATCGGCCACGACCGGCGTGAGGTTCACGCGCTTGGACTGGAACAATTCCCAGAATGGCGTGACGATGGTTGCGGCAGCGCCGGGCGGCGCGGCGGCGACCCGCTTGATTACCAGCGCGTCCGGTGCCTGGACGCTTGCGGAGGCCGGAACCGACTTCATCGCGGCCTCCGGCGAGTCGCTGGAGCTTTCCACGGATTCGGCCAACGGCTACGCCCTGGCTGGCTTCGCCTTCGATTTGATCGTGCCGGCCTTGCCGCCGAACCGCACCAACGACCTGCCCAACGTCGTGGTGATCATTGCCGACGATTTGGGCTACTCCGACATCAGTTACAACCCGCATCACGGGCCGGAGGTTTCCACGCCGAACATCGACAACCTGATTCGCAG
The DNA here is from genome assembly GCA_041740875.1 of Pontiella sp. Classification (GTDB taxonomy): domain Bacteria; phylum Verrucomicrobiota; class Kiritimatiellia; order Kiritimatiellales; family Pontiellaceae; genus Pontiella. The sequence goes on from JBGSLE010000209.1 coordinate 3,368, forward strand.
CGGCGTCTGGTTTTCCAATGCCTATACCTCCGGCAACATATGCGCGCCGTCGCGCGCCGGGTTCGCGGCCGGCGTCTACCAGCACCGGTTGGGTGTGCATAACGAGACGGATGTAAACAGCGCCGGCTTCCCTTCGGACTTCCCTCTTTTTCCCCAGCACCTGAAGCAGCCCTTGGACGGGATCGAGGACTATGCCTGCAAGATGGTCGGAAAATGGCACCAGAACCGCGACCGCACCGCCACGGTCGGCGTGGATGGCAACGGCGACGGCGATTTCATCGATTTTGTCGAAGATTATGGGTTCGCCGTGCCGGAAACGATGCGCTACCACCCCATGCGGCGCGGCTACGACGAAGTCTATGGATTTGTCGATCTGGGCGGATCGAGCTATTGGAACTATGGTAACGGCTTTTTCGAGGACTACTACCGGCACCAGGCGGGCTCGCCCATCGGCGGGGTCAACGACGGCGACGCGCTCGAAACCTACATGACCACCCGCTACACCGAGGAGGCCTGCGCATTCATCGAAGCGCAATCGGCCACCAACAAACCCTTTTTCCTGCATCTGGCCTACAACGCGGTCCACACGCCCATGGAGGCGCCCGCCTCGCCGGCCGGCCTGTCGGAAGGCGATCCGGGCTGGTATCCCGATGCCACCTGGTTCAGCAACCACTTTCCGAACATGTGGCAGACGCCGGACTATAATTTGCCGAGCGCGCTGGATACGCAGGCCGAACGCGATGCCATCCAGGCGACCCGCGCTTCCCTGATGGCCATGCTCTACCATCTGGACCAAGGCATCGGCCAAGTGGTGGAAACGCTCAAGGCGCGCGGCGTCTGGGAAAACACCATCGTTGTGTTTTGGTCGGACAACGGCGGCGCCCA
>JBGSLE010000210.1:0-4751 GCA_041740875.1 Pontiella sp.
CAGCGCGGAGATCGGCTTGCGCTCGCGGATGGAGAGCAGGAGGATCGCCAGGATCGGCAGGACGGCGTCGCGCGTCGGCAGCGCGGCCAGGGATTTTGCGCCGACCGGGAAATCGCTGTTGGTCAGGAATCCGCCGTTCGCCTCGTAGCCGACCACGCCCTTGCGGCCCGCGTAGGAGGCCTCGATCATGGAGGCGATCACGAACGGCGATCCGATCCGCGTGCGGCGGATGTCGGAAAACCAGCCGCATTTTTCCAGCGCGGTGTTGCAGCTCACCGGCGCGCTGACGGAATCGGCGGCGAGGTATTTTGCTGCCAGGATGCCCGCCACGTCGCCGCGCAACCAGTTGCCGTTTTCATCGCTGATCAACGGGCGGTCGCTGTCGCCGTCGGTCGAAACAATGCAGTCGAAATGGTTTTCCGCCGACCACTCGCGCGCCAGCTGCACGTCGGTCTCCCGGATGGCTTCGGTATCGACCGGAATGAACACGGTGGAAAAACCGAGCGGGGTGACGTCGGCGCCCAGTCCGGAAAAGATTTCGATCAGCACGTCGCGCCCGACGGCGGAGTGCTGGTAGATGCCGACCTTCCGCCCTTGCAGGCAATCGGTCGGAAAGGTGCGCAGATAGCGGTTCACATAGTCGATGCGCGCGTCGATGTTTTCCTCCGGCAGGCATCCATGAGCCTGAATCGACTCGTCCAACTCGACCGTTTGCTCGCGGATCCGCTCCTCGTCGTACTTTAGGATTTCGCCGGTGGATTTGTTGAACTTGATGCCGTTGCGGTCGTCGGGAATGTGGCTGCCCGTGACCATGATCGCCGGGCAGGCGTTGCGGATGCCGTAGAGCGCGACCGCCGGAGACGGGATGCGCCCGCAGTTGACGGGCGTGTAGCCCCTATCGGCGGCCGCCTTGGCAACGGCGGCCATGATGCGCCCCGTGCTCGGCCGCAGGTCGCCCGCGATCGCGACGCACTCGCCCCTTTTCTTCAGCTCGCCCGATTCTTCCAGGTATTGCAGGAAGCCCGTCGTGTAGGCGTGGCAAACCGGGTCGGTCATCTCCACCGCCAGGCCGCGCGCCCCGCTCGTGCCGAATTTCACGCCGCTCTGCTGCATCAAGTCGTTGATTGTTGTTTTCATCTTGTCTCCAGAATTCTTCTCGCGCAAAGACGCTACGCCGCAAAGTGCCCTTTGTATCCTTGCTGCTTCGCCTGAATTATTCACTCAACAGTCAACGCAAAGTTGCCGAGTTGTCAAAGTTCGCAGAGCAGTACCTTTGCGCTCCTTGGCGTGCTTAGAATCTTTGCGTTGAGGTAGTTACCTCGTTCTCTCCGGTTTTTATGAATAGATCAGGTTAGCGCCTTTGCGCGATTTCGCTTTTACTCATCGATGTTTTCGAGTTGCCGCGTGTCGAGGTTGATGCGGCGGTAGTAGCAGTTGCGCGGCTCGCCCTTTTTGTTCTTGGTGTGGCAGATCCCGCCGCGGTTGGGCCGGACCACGAACAGCAGCGAGTTTTGCTCGCAGTTGACGTAGGCCTCCAGCAGTTCGAAGGTTTCGCCGGAGGTCAGCCCCTTCACCCACAATTCTTGGCGCGAGGAACTCCAGAGCACCAGCAGCTTGCGCTTCAGCGACTCCTCGAACGCCAGCTGGTTGATGTAGGCCACCAAGACGACCTCCTTGGTGTCGGCGTTCTGCACGGCGACGGGAATGATGCCCTTCGTTCCGGCCACGGCCTTTTCCAGCTTGTTCCAATCCAGCGCGAGTCCCAATCCTTCTTCCAGTGCCTTGCTCATGGTCTTCTCCTTTAAAAAGTGCCCGACTATAGGTACCCCGCCCCGCTTTGCCAACCCCGCAAAACCCAATCAAAAGGGTTTTTGCGGCTCCTAGACGCGCGCGGAAAGTGCCGCCCGGATGTTTTCAACCGTGAGGCGCTCCAGTTCGAATTCGTTGAAGGCGCTACCGATGCTGTCGAGCCAGTGGGAATCGGAGTTGCGGAGGATGGGATAGCGCAGCGCCAACGCCGGGTCGCCGGCAGGCATCAGCTCGACCGCGTCGAAATCCTCGTCCGGCAGGAAGCCGAGCTGGGAGATGACGCCGTAGATTGCGCGGTCGATGTGGGCCGGAACAAAAAGCCCGCCCAAGGCATGGACCTCCTTCAGCAGCGTGCCAAGGTCGTAGCCCGACGCGCCGATCAGGAATTTTTCGGCAAACCCGAGGATGTTTTCGTCGAGGTCGATGATCGGCTGGTCGCCGAAGCGGTCGGACCGGTTGGGGATGGGCGGCAGGCTGTCGTAGACCCGCTCCCCCATCTCCATTGCGGCATCGAGCCGGTCGAACAGGCAGAGCATGTGCGCCTCTTCGAGCGTCGAGACCTCCATGCCGTAGAGGCATTCCATGCCCTCCGCCGCGCACGCCTGCGCAAAGGCGGGCAGGTTGAAGGTGCAGTTGTGGTCGCATAGGGCGATGGCGTTGAGGCCGGCCGCACGCGCACGCCCGACAATCGCCCGCGGCGCCATCTCAAGCGATGCGCACGGCGAAAGGCAGCTGTGGATGTGGAAGTCGGCCCGGTAGCGCATGTGGCTCTCTAACGCGCCGGACAGCCATTTAGGTGCTGGGCCATGAGGCTGGAGGTGTTGAACTGGTTGGACGCAGTCTGGAAGACGGCGATGCCTTCGCGCGCGGCGGCGGTGAGCACCTCGTCGGTCACCGGACGGTTGTTGCAGACGATGATCGCCACGATGCCCGTGAGCGAGGCGACCGCCACCGTGTTCTTGTGCGCCTGGATGGTGATCAGGACCGAGCCCTCCTCGGCGTTGGCCATCACGTCGCTGAGCAGGTCGGAGGTGTAGCCGCCAAGCACTTCGGCGTCGGTGTATTCATCCTGCATGCAGCAGAATCCTTCGAATGTTTCGATATCGCTAACTTTCATTTTCTACCTCTGGTTTCAAGTGGATGATGGCCTGAACCATCGTGCCCATGCCGACGGCCGACTTGATGGCGAACTCGTCGGCCACGCGCTTGACGTTCGGCAACCCCATGCCGGCGCCGAAGCCTTGCGAACGGATCCATTCGTTGGCCGTCGAATAGCCTTCGGTCATCGCCAGCCCAATGTCGGCAATGCCCGGCCCGCGGTCGTGGGAGGAAATCTTGACGCGCTCGCTGTTGATGTCGAAGCCGAGCATGCCGCCGATCGAATGGGCCACGAGGTTGATCTCCAACTCGTAGCTCGCCACCGCGACGCGCCGGACGATCTTGGGGGAGATGCCGCGCTCCTTGAGGAATTTCTTGATCTCGCTGGAGGCTTTGCCGCCGTTTTCGAAGTCGTAGCGGTGGAGCTGGTAGACCTTCACTAGCACCAGGGAATCCGGATCCGGCTTGTTTTCCTGCTGGTTCTCCAGCTCGCGCAACTGGCGCGAAAGCTCGCGGATCAGCGCCAGGTTTATGTTCCGGAAGGTGATGATGCCCACGAGTTCGTTTTTCTTGTTGACCACGGGGAAGCGCCGGAACGGAAACTTGTTGAAGGCCGAAATGGCAAACGAAAGCGGCATGTCCTCGGCCAGGGTCTGGACTCCGCCCGCCATCCACTTGACCACGCAATCGTCCATCGCGCCCTGCTCCAAGGCGTTCATCAGGTCGTTCATGCTGACGATCCCGACCACGCGGCGCTTATCGACCACCGGCACGCCGGTGATGGAGTTGCTCTTCATGATGGTCCGCACGTCGCGCATGGTGCAGTTGCGCGAAACGGCAAACACCTTGCTCGTCATGACCTCGCTGATGCGCAGGCCATAGATCAGCTCCTGCACCCGCAGCGAGGATTGCAGCGGTTCCTTGCGTTCGTCGCTCATCTCGATTCCATGACCGGGCCGATGCGCACGCTGGCTTCATATTTGGCGAAGCGGATGCTAAAGAGCGCAATCCCAAGTTCTTTCGCCAGCGCGACCATGCCGTCGGTCACGTTCTTGTTGTTGGCAATCATCACGGCCTCGGAGCCGACGATGCCGGCCGTGCGGATAGATTGCTCGTTCGCAAGCGAAGTGATCAGCAACAGATCCTCGCGATCGCTCATGAGCACGTCGCTCATTAGATCGGAGGTGATCACCGATTCAATATTGATATTTTCCCACCCGGCCGGGGCATGCACCGGTTTGGCCTCGAGGGTATCGGCTATTCGTAGCAACTTCATCGTTCTCCCTGCCCAAGGGGCGGTTCGTTGGAATGGCGGGATAGAACCGGTTTTGGCAGGCGGGTACAACCGAAATATCGGAAACCCTCGATTGCGGCAGGACGCCTATTGAAAAAACCGCCGGCCTTCCCTATCGTTCCGCTCCACTTATCAAGATACCCTTAACCCCAGCTTTGGAGAACGCCCATGGACCAACCCTTGAACCGGATCGAAGAACGCGTCCTCGGTTGCCTGATCGAAAAGGAGATGGCGACGCCGGAATACTACCCGCTCACGCTCAACGCCCTGGTCAACGCCTGCAACCAAAAATCAAACCGGGAGCCGATGATGGCGCTCGACGAAGCCTCCGTTGAAAAGGCGCTCTACGAGCTGCGGGTCGAGCACAAGCTGGCGATCGAAGTCACCTCCACCAGCAACCGCGTGCCGAAATACAAGCACAACATGCTGGCGCGCTGGAGCTTTTCGCCCGCCCAGCTGGCCATCCTCTGCGAACTGCTCGTGCGCGGGCCGCAAACGCCCGGCGATCTGCGCTCCCGCGCCTCCCGCCTCCATCCGCTGGCCGACGCCG
>JBGSLE010000211.1:0-7814 GCA_041740875.1 Pontiella sp.
GGTCGGTCAGGCGGTTTTGGGGATAGTTGTAGGTGCGGATTTTTTCGGAGCGGTCGCCCGAACCCACCATGGATTTGCGCTGGGAGGCTTCGGCTTCGGCCTTTTTGCGCTGCTGTTCGTCGAAGAGCTTGGCGCGCAGCATCTTCATGGCGGCGGCCTTGTTCTTGTGCTGCGAGCGTTCGTCCTGGCACTGGACCACGACGCCGGTGGGGATGTGGGTGATGCGGATGGCGGAGTCGGTCGTGTTGACGTGCTGGCCGCCGGCGCCGGAGGAGCGGTAGGTGTCGATGCGCAGGTCCTCGGTGCGGACTTCGACATCGACCTCCTCGGCTTCGGCGAGGACGGCGACGGTGGCGGCCGAGGTGTGGACGCGCCCCTGCGTTTCGGTGACCCGGACGCGCTGGACGCGGTGGGTGCCGCCTTCGTGCTTGAGCACCTTGTAGACCGATTCGCCTTCGACGGAAAAGACGATTTCCTTGTAGCCGCCCGATTCGGAGGCGTTGACATCCATCACGGAGTGGCGCCACCCCTGGAGGTCGAAGTAGCGGATGTACATGCGGTAGAGGTCGCCGCAGAAAATGCCCGCTTCGTCGCCGCCCGTGCCGGCGCGTATTTCCATGATGACGTTGCGGCTGTCGGTCGGATCCGGCGGGATGAGCGCGATCATCATGTCGCGTTCGGCCTGCGGCAGCTTTTCCGCGATTTCGGCCAGCTCGGCTTCGGCCATCTCCGCCAGCTCGGGCTCGTTCGAGGCGTCGGCAAGGATCGCCTCGCTCTCGGCCTTCGAATCGATGAGCGCCAGCACTTTTTTCGCGCATTCGGCCAGCTTTTTCTTGAACGCGTATTCGCGCATGCACTCCTGCATCTTCTTCGGGTCGGAAGAGACCTTGGGGTCGGACATGCACGCTTCAAGCTGGCCGAGTTTGGCCTGGAGCTGTTCAAGGTAGGCGTGGTCGATCATGGCGGTACCTGCTGTTTCCCAAAGACGGAGGGCTTAACCGGAGCGGGCCTTGTGGTTCATGGTGCGTGGACGCAAAAAGGCCGAACCGGCTTGCGCGGGTTCGGCCTGCCAACAAAGCCGCAAGTTAGTACATGCCTTCGGCGAAACGCTTCTTGAAGCGGTCGACGCGGCCTTCGGTGTCGATCAACTTGGCGCTGCCGGTGAAGAAGGGGTGGCAGCCGGCGCAGGTGTTGACGTGCATCTCCTTGCGGGTCGAGCGGGTCTTGATCTCGTTGCCGCAGGCGCAGCGCACTACCGCATCGGCATAGTTGGGATGGATATCTGCTTTCATTGAAAAATCCTCGTGTTCAATTGGGAGCGAGGTTTTTAAACAAAGCGGTGCCGCCGAAGCAAGGTTAAGTTTGGCTTTTTTTGAATAGAATAGTCTTCCCGCCATCGTTCGACTTGGCTACCTTGTCCAGCCTATGTGGGGTGTTTTCAGAATACGGATGCAGGGAGGGAGGCGCTTGGTTGCCTCCGCCCTGCTTGCTTTTTTGCTGCCGTCGGTGGGCGTTCTGGGGCGCGGGTTGACGCAAAGCCAGCTGTCCCGGCTCGACCCCAAGACCGAGCCGACCAGCGTCCTGCTCGAAACCGTCAAGGAGTTGCTGACCAACGACCAGTACGCGGACGCGCTGCCCTTCCTGGAGGAGGCGGTCGTGCGGTTGGAGGGCGACGAGGACAAGAAGGCGCTTCAAACCCTGGCCTTCAGCCTCTACCAGCTGGCGCATTGCCAGATGAAGCTGGGCGAGTATGTCTCCGGCGCCGGCAATTTCATCCGCTTTGCCGACGAATTTCCCGAAGACCCCCAGAACGGTTCCGCCCGCGTGCTGGCGGCGCAATGCCTGACGATGCTCCAGCAGTGGCCGCGCGTGGAGGAACAGGCGGCGCTGGTGCTGGAAAACAAGCGCCTGGAAGAGGAGCTGAAGGTGGCGGCCACCCAATTGCTGGCGGAATCCTGCTACCAGCAGCAAAAGTGGGCCGATGCGATCAAGCCGCTGGCGTCGCTCTTTCGCACGGCGAAGACCGATACCGTCCGTGCCGGCGCGGCGGTCATGCTGGTGACGTGCTACGTCCGGCTCGACGACTTTGCCAACCTGTTCACCTTCCTGCCGCATTGCGACGAAGCGGCGCGCCACGACGTCGGGCTGAACGTGGCCTTGCTGGAGGCGGGCGATTCGCACTACAACCAAGGCGAATTCCAGAAGGCGCTGCTACTCTACCGTCTGGTGCTGCTCAAGCAGGATTTGATCACGCACTACGAAAACCGCCTGCGCGAGACCAAGCTCTCCATGAAGCCGTTTGTCGCCGGCGGATCCCAGACCCTTTCCGACTTCAAGGATCAGCAGCGCGATACCCAGCAGCGCTTCGACCGACTGGCCAAGCACTACGAGGTGATCAAGGCCTTCCAGGACTACGACCAGGACGTGGCGCTGCGCATTGCCCAGTGCTACAACGACTTGGGCCGCAACTGGCCCGCGCATGCCATCTACCAGCGGCTCTACACCGAAAACCCGACGAACGTCTTGGCGGACCAAGCCCGCTTTTCGGCGTTTGCGGTCATGCTCGACGAGCAGGAGTGGCCGGTGGCGGTGGCCGAAGGCTACGAATATGTCTCGGCGCTGCCGCAGGGCGAGTTTATCGACGACGTCACGCTCAACCTGATGCAGGTCCACATGCACCAGCAGCAGTTCGACCTCGCCTACGACATGGGCGGCAAGGCGCTGGAGCTCTCGCCCGGCCACAAGCATATCGACCAGGTGAAATACCTGATGGGCTACGTCCGGTTCATGCGGCTCGACTACGAGGAAGCGCTGGGGCTCTTCGGCGAAATCCTCGAGCGCTGGCCCGATAGCCGGTACTACGAATCGGCCGAATACTGGCGCGCGATGTCGCTGCTGTTCCTGGGCCGCTTCGGGGAGGCGGTCGGGGCCTTCAACGGCTATCTGACCAACCCGAAGTACGATCCGCACGCCTACGCGGAAGACGCCTCCTACCGGCTGGGCGTCGCGCAGTATGGCGCCGAAAAATTCGTTGAGTCGGAAGCGACGTTCCGTGCGTTCGTCGAACAGTACCCCCAAAGCCCGCTCGTTTCGGAGGCCTATGCCATGCTCGGCGATTTGCGCGCGGCGGAAGGCGACCTGGAGGTGGGGCTCGATTACTACCGCCTCGCACGGGAGAAGGCGCTGTCGATGGCGCAGGTCAACTATCCCCTCTTCCAGGCGGCCAAGGTGCTTGAATTGCAGAAAAAGTTCACCGAAATCGTCGGGCTGATGTCCGACTATCTGGCCAAATGGGGCGAGCAGGGCGATTTCGCGAACGCCGCCAACTGGAAGGGCAAGGCCTTCAAGGCCACGAATGAATACACGCACGCGCTCGACGCCTATTTCGATACCGTCGATGCCTTTGGCAACAATGCCGACCTGGGCTCCATCGATTTGATCCTCAACGAGGTGGTCGCGGACTACAAAGGCGAAGAGTGGGCCGGCTACCGCGGCATCCTGCTCGACAAGCTCGGCGCCCGGCTCAAGACCGCTGCGGACAGCCGCAAAAAAACCTTGGAGCTGCACTACCAGACCGTCTTCGCCACCATTGCGGCGGGCGCCGAGCGCGAAGCCTTTGTGGACGCGGTGGTGCGTCCGGAGAATGTCCCCGCCGCCGGATCGGGCACCTTGGTGCTGATGGCCCGGGAAGGGGTCAAGCGCAAGGATTACGAAATCGTCCACGCGGCCAGCCGCCGCTTTATGTCGACGTTCGAGGTTTCCAGCAGCATGCTCCATATCATGAACGCGAACCTCGACGCCTTGGTGGCGGAGGGCAGCTACGAAGACGCGTTGGCGCTTTCGGAGGAGATCCTGCTGAAGTTTGGCTACAGCCCGTCGGTTGGCTGGGCGCGCAAGCGGCGCGGCGACATCTTCCGGATCCAGGGGAAACACGACTTGGCGATCGAAGCCTACACCGAGGTGCTGGCGATCCGCGAATGGCGCGGGCCGCTCACTCCCGAAGCACTCTACTGGATGGGGGTGTGCAAGCTGGCGGTGGGCGAGACCGAAGAGGCGTTCAACTATTTCCAGCGCATCTATGTCCTTTACGAGGACTATACCGAATGGGTGGCGCCCGCCTATGCCAAGAGCATCCAATGCCTGGAAGAGCTGGGCGGCCGCGAGCAGGATATCGTCAAAACCTGCAAGGAGATGCTGGCCAACGAGGCGGTGGCCGCCACACCCGAGGGCGAAGAAGCCCGCAAGCGGCTCCGGTTGCTCGAACCGGCGGAGGAATTGCCATGAGACGGATCCATCCAGCCATCCTTCCGGCCTGCGCGGCGTTCGCCGTGGTGACGGCCGTCCAGGCGCAATACCAGGCCAAGGTCACCGTCAACAGCGGTAACTCCTTCGTGGTCAAGCAGCTCAACATCCAGGGCGACCGGCTGGTTTCCGACACGGGCCAGGCCTCCACCTCCATTGCCATGGTCAAGGAGGTCGAGTTCCGTTTCGCGGGGATCAACGTGCCCATGTGCGAATCGATGTTCCGCTCGGGGGACCGCAAGTCGCTGGAAGGGTTGCTGGTCCAATATGTCGCCCCGGTGGCGCAATACAGCTACCTGCCGGGCAACCTGGGGGAATACCTGGTTTGGCTCTTGCGCGTCCAGTATTGGAACGGCAACCAGGAGGCCATGGCGAAAACCTTTGCCCAGATCCGCCAGACCAACCATCCGGCCCATCTCGACGCCGCCAGCCTCTATTTCGCCATGCTGCTCCTCGACCAAGGCAAGGCGGGCGATGCCAAGACCGTCTTTGCCGGCGTCGCCAATCCGGAGGCCGTATCCGTCCCGATGGCGGAATACCTGCGCGGCAAGATCGCGCTGGAGGAGGGCAATCCCCGCCAGTCCATGCTGCATGTTGCCAGGATCCTGGCCTTGCACAGCCGCGAAGCGGAATGGCTGGCGCCCGCGACGGTGCTGGAGGCGCGCATCTACCAGCAAACCGGCCGGCCCGAGAAGGCGGCGGTCGTGGCGAACGAATTGATCATGGCGTATCCCGGCACGCAGTGGAGTGCGCTGGGCGAACAGATTAAGAGGGAAGCAACCGGAAAGCTAGGAGGGTAGTCGATATGAAAAAAGGATATTTCGGAGTCATGGCCATGCTGGTTCTACTGGCGGCGATGCTGGTGCCGATCGCAACGACCTTGGCTCAGGAGGCGGCTGCCGCCCCGGCCGCGGAACAGCAGGTTGCGAATTCGATCACGTTCGGCGCGCTCATGAAACAGGGCGGCTGGACCATGTACCCGCTGGGCCTCGCATCCGTGGCGCTGTTCTACTTCGTCATCCGCAACGCCATCCTGCTCCGCGAAAAGAACATGCTCCGCGCGGATCTCAAGCCCCAGATCGAAGAGCTTCTGTCCAAGCGCGACGTCCAAGGCGTCCGCGCGCTGTGCGCCGCGAACGATAGCCTGCTGACCGCCGTGCTCGACGCCGGGATGGAGCGGATTTCCGAGGAGCACGAATACGATGCGGCGCACATCATGGAGGCGATCGAAGAGGCCGGCAACGAGCAGATGGTGACCTTCATGAAGCCGATCAACGTCCTATCCATCATTGGCGGGACGGCTCCGATGCTGGGGCTGCTCGGCACGGTTTCGGGCATGATCAAGGCGTTCCAGACCATCGCCGCCGGCGGCATGGGCAATCCCGAAGCGCTGGCCGGCAACATCGGCGAAGCGCTCATCACCACGGCGGTGGGGCTGATCATCGCCATCCCGGCCATGATCGCCTACTTCATTTTCAAGAACAACTTCATCAAGAGCATGTCGTCCATGGGACGCCTGGTCGGCCACTTCATGAACATTTACCGCTATGCCAAGAAGAGCTAGCCGTTCCGGAGGCACCCTGTGAAGTTCAGGATTCCAGTAGAAGGCGGCGACGACGAGATCAACATGGCCCCCATGATCGACATGGTGTTCCTGCTGCTCATCTTCTTCATGGTGGCTTCCCACCTGACCAAGCTCGACCGGCGCCCTGTCGACCTGCCGGTGGCCAGCAAGGCCACCGTGCCCGAAGGCACCCCGGGGCGGCAGATGATCACCATCGAATCCCGCGAGCGCTCGGGCGAAGAGGTCACGATCTACATGAACCTGATGCCGATCAAGGTGGAGGCCATCACGCCCTATGTCCAGAAGCTGCTGGCCGAAAACCCCAATGCCGAGGTCTATCTCCGCGCCGACCGGTACGCCAGGCACAAGCATGTCAAGGAAGTCATGGCCGCCTGTGCCGAGGGCGGGGTTGCCAATGTGGTGTTCGCCACGTTTGAATCGGGGAAATAAAGATGAAGGCATGGATCGACGAACTGGTCAACGAGAAGACCGAACTGCAAATCGCGCCGCTCATCGACGTGGTCTTCCTCCTGCTGATCTACTTCATGGTCAGTTCGACGCTCAAGCGCACCGAGGCCGACCTGACCCTGGCGCTGCCCGGGGCGGTTTCCGTATCGACGCAGCTCGAAATGCCGGATGAGCAGATCATCGAAGTGCTGGCCGATGGCAGCATCATGCTCAACAACAAGATCTATTCCGCGCGCGACAAATCCGATCTCGCCGGGTTGGAACACACGCTGCTTCGCTACAGCCAGGCGTCCGCCGCCGCCAAAGTGAAGGCAATGATCACCATCGCCGCCGAGGACGATGCCGTCCACGAACGGGTGGTCGACGTGCTGAATGCCTGCGCGGGGGCCGGAATCAAGAATGTCACGTTCGGCAGCGTGCAATAGCGCCCCCCGCCCGCGTTCGCATCCGCAAGGTCAAGCCGGCGGCGGCAGATCCCTGCGGGTGTAGCCAACCTCGGCCAGAACCTTGTCCGTGGTTTGGAAATGGCACTTCGCGGTTTCAAGCAGGATGCCGGGCCCCTTGTGCGCAACCAGTTTTTCCGCTTCCCGGCGCACCTTGTCCGATGCGCCTTTCGGCACTTCGAAGCCCTGCTCCTTGCCCATTTTCCGCAGGGCATGGATGAACCCGGCGCGCGCGAGCACCGAGGCCGCCGCCACGGCGGGATCGGATTCCGCCTTGGTGCGCTGGTCTAGCCTGATCCGCTTCCCTTTTTCCATCAATGCCCGCTCGATCTGGTGGGTCGGCCCGAATTTGTCGGAAAGTGCGCGCGGGCAGTCGGGCACCTTTTCCAGCAGATCCTCGATCGCGCGCGCATGCCCCCAGGCCAGCATCTTGTTCACGTTGCCGATTTTGGCATACATGCGGTTGTATGACCGCGGCCCGATGGTGACCATCGCGCACCGGTCGCCGAGCACCTTGCGGATGTCGCGCGCCATGTTCAGGGCCACGTTGTCGGAGGAAATCTTCTTGCTGTCGCGCACGCCCATCGCACGCAACGTGGCCACCAGCCCCTCGTCGACGTAGGCCGAGGCAATGACCAGCGGGCCGAAAAAGTCGCCCTTGCCGCTTTCGTCGATGCCCATGTGCGGCTGGAAAGCCTCGGGATCGTGGATCTCCTCGTAGCCGATGACGGCCACTTTCAGAATCTCGGGTTCAAGGACGAAGGTGATCCATTCCCGCGCGCCTTTTCCCTGGACCAGCAACTTGCCGGAATTGTAGAGGTTGATCCGGCAGTCCGGGATGGAGGCCGCGATCCGGGTGTGCGGCACGCTTTCCGCCTGGTATCGCGGGGTTTTCAGCAGTTCAAGCAGGGCGAGCTGCTGCTGTTCATCGATTTTAAACGTGAAAGAGTTCGTCTCCATAGATCCATTCGTGGTAAACAAGCCTGCATTGATAACAGAACCAAAGCGTCCTAACCAAGAGGCTTTTGTGGCCACAT
>JBGSLE010000212.1:0-5109 GCA_041740875.1 Pontiella sp.
GTTGGCCGGATCGACGCCGTAGTAGGCCACTACGTCGCGCACCACCTCCGCGGCCCCTGCGGGCATGGCCAAGAGTGCGCAGGTTGCCGCCCCGGGCAACCAGCGGTGGAAGGAGGGGGTTTTGATCACCCTCTATTCGCCATCGATCATCAGCCGAATGAACTTCTTGGGGTCCGTGGTCGGGATCTGGTTGGTGACATAGTTGAACGTTCCACCGGTGACGTAGGTTCCCAAAACCGTGTAGCCGCTGTTCGTCCAAGCCGGAAAGACCAGGTCGCCGGTCAGTTCGAGATAATAGGAAAGGCTGGCGTCGTCGCTGCGCTGGGCATGGATGTAGTTCAACGCGCCCGGGACGGTGTTCAAGACCGGGATCTCGCCATCCACGAAGCCGTTGGTCGGGTCGCCGCCAAGCGCATATTCGTAGAGGTTGACGAGGCCGTCGAGGTCGTCGTCGTCCTGCTGGCCGCCCGTCAGGGTCGGATAGTCGGCCGCCCAGAGGTCATAGCCGGAAGCGGCGATCTCGACGAGTTCGGCGCCGAAGCCCTGCTCGGCGGCGTAGATCGTGAAGCGCGCACCATCCCCCGCGCCGCGCATGTTGTCCACGCAAACCAAGCCCACGGCGGTGACGTTCGAGAACACGGCGGTATCGAAACCGGTGGTGGGCAGGGTGTAGAAATCGGCCCCGCCGCCAGCGGTCGGATCCCAGGCCGCCCAAAGCACGCCCTCTGCGCCGGTCAGCACAAACGTGCCCTGCCCGACGAACGTTTTTTGCGAGACATAATAGGTGCTGCCGTTGCGGATGACAAACCGCGTGGTGCCGTCGTTGCGAAACAGCTTCAGTGTGAAGGCGCTGTCGTCCGTGTTGAAAAATCCCCAGGTCTTGGTGTTGCCGTCGTGCAGGAAGTCGGCCTTGTCCCACAGGTACAGGAGCTGGTTGGTGGCGGCGCTCACGCTCGCCTGCATTGCATTGACGATCTGGCCGTTGTCACCTGAAATAAAGTGCGTTTCCACCGTCACATTGGTGCCGCCGATGCGCCCGTCCCAGCCGCCGTAGATCTTCATGCAGTTGGTGGCGGGTCCATTGAAGAAGGGTACGGAATCATCAAAGTAAAAGCTTCGTTGCGTGTCGTTGGATACGCTATGGCTCCGCGCGGTTTGGAGGCCGGTCGTCGTGGGGTTGCCCGTAAAATTGACCACTAGGTTCAGGTTGGTGGTCGGTGGCGGGGCGACGAAGGATTCGGTGCCGATGAAAATGCCATCCACCCAGGCGCCTTGGTTGTGGACCGCCTGGTTGCTCCCCGTGCGCAACTTGAATGAACCGATTTCGCTGCGGGTCATCAGGTTGGTCGAAACCAGCTCGTAGGTGCCATCCAGATTGGCATCCAGCTTATACACGACCTCGCCTTTGCTGATAACGATGCCGATGCGGATCATGTTCAGCGGGTTGTAGGCCGCACTCGAAGACATGTCCTTGTCGACATCCCAAGCGGGAGCAAAGTCGTTGTAGGTTGTTGATCCGGCTTCGGAGTGGGCGATGGGTCCGCCTATGTTGGTGCCATCATGCCACCGCAAACCCGCCGCCACCAGGTCGTTGGTGGTGTAGATTTCGAAGAAGGCGTTATCAACGCCGCCGCCGCCCGGATCCGTCTTCATCCACAGGAACTCGACGGTGGTTTGGTTCGTGCCGCCCAACATGTCCACCATGGCCGGAAAGCGGCCTTCCAGAATGGCCGAGACCACGGCGTTTGAACCATCGTTGAAGACGATCGCCTTGTTGCCGGTGCCGTTGTCGACGATCTTGAAAGCGATATTGGGGTTGGTGAGATTGGTCCAGGAACCCACCGTCGTGCCGGCGTTGAGCGCAGAGGCCCGCGCGGCGTTGTCCGGGAGAATCTTCAGGTTCTGCGCCGTGGCGGCATCGAAGTCCGCGTAGAAGTTGGTCGCAACCTGCGACCGGGCCGAGGTGGCCAGCGCGCCGAGCGCAATGAATAGAACCAGCTGCTTCGTCTTCATTTCCATCCTCCTTGTGTGATGAGCGGATAGCACCCGCTTTGGATTTAATACACTATCTATACCCCGGCAGCGCGGCGGTCAACCCACAAATGCAATTTTTATACACTAGGTTTCGGCTTCCGCGGGCTAGCGCGGACGGGCGCTGCCCAGCTTCCTGAGCGTGTGGCCCGGAACGAAGGCGGGGGCGACAAGCAAGTGGGTTTTTTGGCTGCGCCCCGTCGCCGCGATCTCCTGCAGCCAATCGAGCGCCACCTGCGTGAAATAGTTAAAATTCATCGCCATGCCGGTCACCTGGCGGCCGGGTTCGCCGGGCAGCGCGTCGGAACCGATCGACACCACGCTCAACCGCGAAGGAACCGACTCCAGCATTTCGGGGGCGGCGGAAAAGAGGTTTTGGACCAGCGTCAACGAGCCGCTCACCACCGCCGTGGTTTCACCCTCCGCCAAGATGTGCCGGAACAGATCCGCCACCTCCGCCTCCGCGTGGCGCATGGCGGCATATTCAGTGCCTTCGAGCTGGCTCTCCGCCAGCGCACGGAAAAACGAGTCGCGGTACATGGCCGTCATGGCCGGAGTCACGCCATTGTCGGCCACGAAGGCGATTTTTTTGTGGCCGGCGGCGATCACGCGCCGGGTCAGCTCGTAGTAGGCGCGCCGGACATCGACCGCCAAAAGCGGCGCGCAACCCAGCTCCGTCATCGGGCAGAAAAACAGGGTGGGGATCGCATCGTCGGGCTGCTCGAAATCAAGGCCCGTGGAAAACGGCATCAGCGAAAGGATCGACCCGACCTTGTCGCTGAACGGCCCGCGCCGCGTCGCCGCGTGGCCGGTCGTGTTGCCAGCGGGGACGATCCGGACCTCCCCCACCTGGTTGCGCAGGCGAAAGGCCTCCATGAAAATGTGGGTGATCCGCAGGCTGTAGGGATCCGACGCCTGCTCCTCGGAGAGCAGGATGCCGATGCGGCCTTTATCCGAATCCAGACCCTGGGGCAGCATCGATTTCAGGAAGGTGCCCTTGTAGGGTTCGGCCTCGACGTAGCCATCGTCCTTGAGCTTTTGGAACGCCTCCTGGATGGTCTTGTTGCCCAGGCCGGTCAGCTGGGTGATCACCGCGACGCCCGGCAGCCGCTTGCCCACCTGCCAGCGGCCGTTGTGGATCTCCTCCACGAAGATTTCGAACACCTGCTGGGCGTAGGTGAGTTGGCGGTGGTTGATGATCGGATGCCCAAAAAGTTCGCAACGGATGGCCATATCTTTAAATCCCCCCTAAAAAAAGCGACTGGAGTGTATAGCCCTAGCCATCGTGGATTTAAAGCACAAAGCAGGCGCAAGGAAACGGGAGATTCGCCAAGACGCCGCCAACCCGGGGGATCATTCGCCCTCTTCTTCCGCGCCGAGGCCAAGGCCCAGTTCCCGGAACTCCGATGGGGAGTAGCCGGACTTGGATTTGAAGAGGCGGGAGAAATAGTAGAGCGATTCAAAGCCGAGCACTTCGGCGATTTCCGACACGCTCTGGCCGGTGTAGGCGAGCAGCTCCCGTGCGCGGTTGATGCGCATTTCGATGATGTACTGGCGCGGCGGGAAGCCGGTGCGCTCCTTGAAGAAGGAGCGGAATTTCGAATAGCTCATGCCGACGGAAGAGGCCAGCGCACGGAAGTCGATGTCGTGGTTGAGGTCAGCGGTGAGCTGCATCCGGATGTCCTGGATCAGTTTTTCGTTGGCGCCGTCGACCGATTTGCTCAGGCAGCGCGAACGGAGCTGGGCGATGATTTCGATGGTGCGCGCGGCCGCGAGCTGCTGGTAGCCGGGCGGGGCCGACTCCATGATTTCGGGCAGGGAGCGAATCATCTGGTAGAGGGCCATGTCGAAACCCACATGCACCACGCGCGGGGTTCCCATGAAAAAATTGTTCATCAGGCGCTCGGCGTAGTCGCCGCCAAAGCCGACCCAGCATTCGTCCCAGCCGGTCTCCTCGTTGTGGCGGTAGCGGTGCCATTCGCCGGGGAAGAGCAGCAGCACATCGCCTGCCGCGATGGCCCGCTGCTTGATCTTGCGCGTTTCAAAGAGGCCCGAGCCCTTGGTGATGTACACCAGCTGGAACTCGTTGAGCGTACGGCCATCCTCCCACGAATAGAGGTATTTGGCCGGATGGTGGATCTCCTCGGGGTAGTTTTCGCCCGGCGCCATGTCGGTGATGCCGCAATCGATCAGGCGGAGCCCCCACGCAAGATCGTCCTTCTCCACCGGAAGGTAGCGGACGTATGCGTGGAGACCTCTTTTCATGGTGGCAACCTACTTCAAGCGGATCATGCAAATCAATCCCCGATCGGCCGCAGGCGGAAGCGGTACGAATAGCGATCGTTCTTGGCGCGGTAGATCCCGTTGTCGAGCGGTTCCGCCCCCCAGCTGTTGTTGCCGCCCACGCCGAGCTGGTGGGCATCAATGTTGAAGTAAATGTTTTCGGCGCGCTTCATCTCGAAGGAATATTTCGCCGCCTCCATTTCGGCATCGGCATAGTGGCGGGCGCCGACGCCGACCGGCTGGGCCAGGGTCTCGAAGCGCAACCCCCTGCCGGTTTCATCGGCCAGGGAAACCCAGCGCACGCCCACCTTGTAGCCGTTTTCCTGCGGACGGGAATAGTCGATCCACTGCCCATCGACCGTTCCGCCGAAAAGACCGACCGGCTCGTAGTCGCGGTCGATGTAGGTGGCGGACGGTCCGCGCCCGTACCATTCCATGTGTTCGAGCCGCCCCGAAAGCTCCCACTTCATCCCGGTCCGGTGCGCGTGGCGCTCGTTTTTCGGAATCGCCGAATAGTCATAGTCGGCCTGGACATCGACCGATCCATCGCCCTGCACGAGGTAGGTGAAGGATGCCTTGGCACCCACCGACGGGAATTCGACCAAGGCCGTTGCCTTGACGGCCGAGGCGGAGGCCTGCTCCATCGCGAACGACACCAGCTTGGCTTCGTCGGCGGCGGTGCGCCACTTGTTTTCCTCCAGCTTGCCGCCGAGCTTCTTGCCGCCGCGCATCGCGCCGTGGTCGTTGTCGGTGTAGGGCCGCCAGAGGTCCGGCCGGCTGCCGAGCACCAGTTCG
>JBGSLE010000213.1:0-28938 GCA_041740875.1 Pontiella sp.
GGCACGCACTGCGGCGCGGTGCTGTAGCCGTCGGTCATGCGTACGCCGCCTTGGGCCAGCGCATCGATGTTCGGCGTCTTCACGTCGCCGAACACGCCTTGGCAACCCAAGTCCGCATAACCGTGGTCGTCGGTGTAGATCACGATGAGGTTCGGCTTTGGCATAGACGAAACCCCCAACACACTGAGTAGCAAGACGCATAATGCAGATCTCATTCCCGTTTCCTTTGTTCAGTTTTCTTTGGCGCGTTTTTACAACGCTGGTGATACTGTTTACAACACGTATGTTTTGGGATTATTTGGACACCCCCTGCCAGCCAATCGCGTTTTACCATTCCGGGCCATGCTCATCCGAGCCGATCGCGTCCCAACGGGTTGCAAAGATCTTTCCAAGGGGTTGGTCTTGTGGAAATGCATAGCAGAACCTAGGCTTCGACGGTTTTAATGAAGAGGCGTTGCGGGATTTCAAAGACAAGCTCCCTGCGCTGGAAAAAGCCGAGGATGAGCTGGAAGCCCTGCTGGAACGGGAAGGATTTGAATTATGACCGAATCCAATCGAGTTGAATATAAACGTGAGCTGACCGATGGGCTGGAACGTGAAGTGGTCGCGTTCCTGAATGCCGGGGAAGGCGGAACGGTTTATATCGGCATGGATCGGGACGGCGGTGTTTACGGTGTGGAGAACAGCGATCAGATTCAGCTGGTTATCAAAGACCGGCTGAAAAATAACATTCAGCCCTCCATCATGGGATTGTTCGAAATCCTCCACGAAACGCACGATGGCAAAGCGGTGTTGAGAGTCACGATTGCCGGCGGACTGGAAAAGCCCTATTTCCTCAAAAAATATGGAATGACCGAAAAAGGCTGTTTTTTGCGGATCGGCAGTGCCTGCGAGCCGATGCCAAAAGAAATGATCGAGTCGCTCTATGGCAAACGCGTGCGCAACACCATCGGACGTATGGAATCGCCCCGGCGCGAACTGACGTTCGCCCAGCTCAAAATTTACTATGACGCCCGGGGATTATAGCTGAACGACAGCTTTATGAAGAATCTTGAGTTGTTGACTCCGGACGGGCAGCCGAACTACGCCGCCTATCTGCTGGCCGACGAAAACGGATCTTCTTTGCAGATTGCCAAATATGCCGGAACGGATCGTGTTGAGCTGATCGAAAACCGCGATTATGGCCGTTGCTCGCTCGTCAAAGCCCTTAAATCGGTTCTCGACCGGGTCGATGTCGAAAACACGGTATTCACCAAAATCGGCTATCCGCTGCGGGAAGAACGCGAACTGATCGACTCAACCGCCATGCGCGAAGCGGTCATCAACGCCGTCGTTCACAACGATTATTCGTACGGGGCGGTTCCCAAGGTGGAATTTTACGCCGACCGCGCCGAAGTCACCTCCATGGGCGGTCTGCCGTACGGCGTGACGGAGGCCGACTTTTTCGGCGGCTGTTCCGTCCCGCGGAACAAGGAGATCATGCGTGTTTTCCGGGATTTGGAAATTGTCGAGCATCTCGGCTCCGGTGTACCGCGCATTCTCAAAGCCTACGGACGGGACGCCTTTGAAATCCGCGACAGCTACCTGCGCATCAGTTTCCGGTTCAAACAGATCCCGGAGGGTGGTGCAATGGGTGGTGCAATGGGTGGGGCAATGGGTGGGGCAATCGAATTGACCGGGCGACAAAAGGAGATCATTCAGCAGGTTCTAGCTGATTCAAAGGTGACATATCGTCAGATTGCGCAACGGCTTGATATTAATGATTCTGCTGTAATCAAGCACATGAAGGTGCTTAAAGAAAAGGGCCTGCTGAAAAGGATCGGCGGCACCCGGGGCCATTGGGTAATTATCGACCCCGACAAACACGCCACTTAGCAGGACATGTTGAGACTGACCCCACGTCAGGGTGCAGAATGAATGACCTGGAGGCGAAGGAACTTCACCGGGTCTGTTGTGGTCGGGGTGCTGAAGTCCCGCCGCTCACAACCGGCAGGCACATTGGTTTGAGTGGCCGAGGGAATTCCGTAGGGATGGTTCGCGAGGTTTGACCAGAGACCGGTCAGATTGGTTGTCACCTGCCCCACGACACTCAGTTGCGGATCGTTCGTCCGGATCACTGCAGCAAGGGTAAACAGGGATTCCGTCGAGAGGACAGCAACCTGCTCGTTTGCACCCGTCGGGCTTTGCGCCCCGCCGATGGCATATTGCACCAGTAAAGCGGGTGTCATATCGACTCCCTCGCCAGCCCATTGAAAAAATTGGGCAGCGGAGGCGTGGGCCCACACCCGTTGAAGAGCATCGGCATAGCGCTCGCCAATGATCACCTGCGACGCGGTGTTATAATGCAGGAAATCACCAATATGGCCGGTCAGATCCCGGGCATCGACACAGGCCGTATTCAGTTCACCCTCCGGCAGGCTCAGTAGCGCATTATTGATTTCGGCAACGCGCGGATAGTTGTTTGATCTAATAAAGCTGCCAATCGTGCAAGCAATGAACGGCAGGTCCGGTTCATTGAGATCCGTCCGCAGGTGTTGCACAATATTGGTAAGCTTGCTTTTGTAAGCGGCATATCGGGTCTCGATCGCGTCGGACTCGCCCTGTAGCCAAAGAACCCCTTTGATCCGGGTTTTTCCGGGCGGGCCGTCCGCCAGCGCTTTCTGAGCCCGGTACATTGCATTTGTGTAAAGCTCGCCCGCCGGAGCAGCCCATCGATCGATCCATGATCCGTTGACGGCACAAGGCACCAGCGCGATGCGCACCCCGTTGGTTTGGCTCAGCAAACCGCGGGCAAAATCAAGACCCGGCCCTACCCCGGCATTATCCGTTTCATCAATCGAACCAGGAACACCTGCTTTGTGTAACGGGTGACGGGCCACGTACCATAGATTGTCGGCCATGTTCATGTTCACAATCAACGGATTGTCGGTTTGAAACGAAGAAACCGGAGCAAGCCCTTTCATATTGGACTGCCCAAGCAGCAGATAGATATCGACCTGATCCACTCCCGGCGGGCAAACAGACAAATCAACCTGCTCCGGCGCGCCGATGAGCTCGTTCGTATTGATCCCGCTGGTGCCGATCAGACGGATCGCATCCACCTCGAAGCCATCGCTGTTGACTCCGGAGGAGGTCTCATAAAACAGGTTCCGCATGCCCTGGGAAACGGTCCAGGCCGTTGTTTCCTCGGTGGCCGTCAGCCCCTCGCTACGAAGATCGATCGTGTAGGTGGTGATCGGGTCGGAATTGGTCTGCGCCGCGATCACAACGTTTCCAACAAGGGTATTCACTGCCCCGTCGGCCTTCTGATAGGCAAACTGCCAAAGGATTGGGGTGGCCGCCGCCTTTACATCGACTTGCACGGAATGGATGGTGTACGTCTGGCCGGTAGCCGCCAACCCAGGATTCAAGTCAAGGCGTGACGTGCCGCCATAACTCGAAGCCGTATAAAGGTCGGTGTTGCGGATCGCCGTGCCGGTGCTGTCGAACGTCCATGGAGCCGACCCTGTTGCATTGCCAGTCACCCAACTTTTGAAAGGCGCAATTGCCGCATTAAAAACCGTGAACGGAGGGTTGGGGGCGCGCCAGCCTGTGGTTGGATTTATATTGGTAACCGTTGCGTTTGCCGTCCCCGAATAATCCAATTCAACCAACGTCCCGGCAAAGGGTCCGGCAGAGGTGCTCATCAGTCGAAGGGCGTCGGCATAACGCCCGCCAATGATCACCTGCGACGCGGTGTTGTAGTGCATGTTGTCGCCGATGTGACCGGTCAGATCCCGGGCATCGACACAGGCCGTATTCGATTCACTCTCCGGCAGACTCAGCAGTGCATCATTGATTTCGGCAACGCGCGGATAGTTGTTTGAATTGATAAAGCTGCCAATAGTACAGGCAATGAACGGCAGGTCCGGTTCGTTCAGATCCGTCCGCAGGTGTTGCACAATATTGGCAAGCTTGCTTTTGTAAGCGGCATATCGGGTCTCGATCGCGTCGGACTCGCCCTGTAGCCAAAGAACCCCTTTGATGCGGGTTTTTCCGGACGGGCCGTCCGCCAGCGCTTTTTGAGCCCGGTACATTGCATTGGTATAAAACAAAGCCCCCGGTGCCCATAGGTCGATCCATGATCCGCCGGCAGCACAAGGCACCAGTGCGATGCGCACCCCGTTGGTTTGGCTCAGCAAACCGCGGGCAAAATCAAGACCCGGCCCTACCCCGGCATTATCCGATCCATCAATCAAATCGGGAACGCCCGCTTTGTGTAACGGGTGACGGGCCACGTACCAAAGATGATCGGCCATGTTCATGTTCACAATCAACGGATTGTCGGTTTGAACCGGCGGCACCACACCCCGCCCTTTCATATTGGACTGCCCAAGCAACAGATAGATATCGACCTGATCCACTCCCGGCGGGCAAACAGACAAATCAACCTGCTCCGGCGCGCCGATGAGCTCGTTCGTATTGACCCCGCTGGTGCCGATCAGACGGATCGCATCCACCTCGAAGCCATCGCTGTTGACTCCGGAGGTGGTCTCATAAAACAGGTTCCGCATGCCCTGGGAAACGGTCCAGGCCGTTGTTTCCTCGGTGGCCGTCAGCCCCTCGCCGCTGAGATCGATGGTGTAGGTGGTGATCGGGTCGGTACTGGTCTGCGCCGCAATCGTAACGTTTCCGACAAGGGTATTCACTGCCCCGTCGGCCTTCTGATAAGCGAACTGCCAGCGAATTGCGGTGGCCGCCGCCTTCACATCGACTTGCACGGAATGGATGGTGTACGTCTGGCCGGTAGCTGCCGCCCCAGGGTTCATGTCAAGTCGTGACGTGCCGCCATAACTCGAAGCCGTATAAAGATCGGTATTGCGGACCGACGTGCCCGTGCTGTCGAACGTCCATGGCGCCGACCCTGTTGCATTGCCAGTCACCCAGCTTTTGAAGGGCGCGATTGCCGCATTAACAACCGTGAACGGAGGGTTGGGAGCGCGCCATCCTGTGGTTGGATTTATATTGGTAACCGTTGCGTTTGCTGTCCCCGAATAATCCAACTCGATCAAGACGATATCCGCACCCGCCTGCAGGGCGAGAATGGACACGATCATTACGGAGAAAACTGCATATATATTTTTCTTCATATTGATATATTTTTCTTAGACCGACTGTCTAACCCTCCCCGTTATCATGTCCGCACCTCCGGCTCCCGAGACACTTTCCGGACTCCATGTCGTCGCACCATAAAACAGGAATCCGTTACGGGAAGATGGCTTTCAGAGCCGTCGGCCATTCCGCCCCCGGACTGGTTGAAACCCCGTAGTGGAATGCGCTGTGTCCACCGGTCGGAACGATAAACCATTCCACCGTTCCGCCTTGATTGGTCAATGCCGCACCGATCTCCAGCGCAAAGGCGGTGGGCGCGATCGTATCGTCCTGAGCCGAGGCGATGAACGCTGGCGGGGGATCCGTTGGCATCGGATAGGCCGAAGAAGGCCTGCTGTTCGGCCAGGGGCACATCAGCGCCACAGAATCGGGTCGGCTCGACAGGCGCTCCACCGGGTCGGATGAGCCTGCATTGCCGGCATCGAAATTTCCCAGCAGATTCATGCAGACGGTTCCGCCGGCGGAGTAGCCCTGAACGCAAATCCGGTTCGGATCAATGCCCCACCCCGTCGCATGATAACGGATCAGCCGCATGGCCCGCTCGCTGTCGGCCAGCGAATCCTGCACATAATTATTGCCGCCATAATTTGTGCGGTATTTGAGCCCGACAACCACAATCCCTTGATCATTGAACTGCTTGACTGCGTTGAGGACATGCAATCCCATGCCCACACTGCCAAACCCGCCGCCCGGACAGATCATAACCGCAGGGCGGTTTTGCGCCGGAGTGTCCGGCAGGTACACCCACAGCTCCGGAACGGAGACCGACCGGAACGTAAAAGTCGAATCGACCGTTTCCGGATTGAGAACCGGAGTCACGAGTCCCGGCGCATCGCCGTTCCACAAACGGATCACCCGATCCGGCTCCACCGGAATATTCAACTCCTCGGGGGAGATCGCGCGCAGAATGTACGCGTTCAATGTTACAGACGCCGTGCTGCCGATCAACGTGATGGATTGGGAATCCCCGTTTGCGATGAAGGTTCCAATGATGCTTTTCCCGTTATCATTGCGAAACGCGAGAGACTCCATCAGTCCGTCGCTGTAGGTTTGGGTTCTGGCCGCGACCGTGGCGTTGCGATCATCAAATAAGAACAGCTCGATCTGGTAGGCCTGGCCGGGCATCAGCCCGGAAAGAGTCAAGGTCTTGGGATTTACATTATTCCAATCCGCACTATTCACGACGGAATCCCAATTGGCATTCCCGGTGTCGATGCCGGTGTTGATCAGAATCCCGGTTTGATTCAGCAACGAATCCGTCTGGGTGAAGAGTATGGATTCGGTTTTGGATCCGTTGGCGACCGCCACCGCGCCCGCCGGTGCGTTGCCCGCTGCACCCAGACTGACCGCCTCGACCAGCGTTCCGTTGAGCGAGATGGTATTCGCTCCGTCAACTCCCGCAAATTTACCGGTGCCGCTCGTCCAGACAATCTCTCCGGGCCGGCCGATCCGGGTTATTTTCAAGCGTAAAAACCCAGCCGGATCATCTTGGATCGAAATGCGGTTGGTGACGCTTTCGAAATAGCCATCCACTCCGCCGGCACCGGTTTCGATCACACCGTTGGTACTCCACGCGCCGGAGACCAGATTGGTGCTTTTCTCAACTACATAAAGCAGGCCGCAGACGGCGGCATTCGACCGGCGGGTATAAAGATATTCCATCTCCAGTGGATTTGCGGCCGTAACAGTTCTTAACTCCGGAAAAAAAAAACCTGCCCCGTTTCCAAAGGTTGGATCGCTACCCAGTGCATATTCCATCAGGTTGCCGAGTCCGTCGCCGTCCGGATCTTCTGCCCGGAGAGCTGCGGGACCGCTCAACCCGAAACCGGCGGCCCAGTCCTCATAGGCAAGGATGGAAGAAGAAGAAGAAGAAGTTGCAACGGTCAGAGTAACGTTGTCGATAGCCACCATGTCGGCGGCCGCGTTAACGCCGGGGGTGATGGAAATGAAGAGTTTTTTCCCTATGCTCAATGCGTCAACTGTGCCGATATCGGCTCCCGAAAAAGCGACACTCGTAGAATACGCCGGGGGAGCGCAATTGGTGGAGTAGATGAGCGAAAGGGTTCCACCCGACAGCGAGTCGTTGGAGCTGGTGAAAAGGCGGATTTGTATAGCATCGTTGCTTTCCATGCCGGAGGCAGAACCGAAGTTATAAAGACTAAAGCCGAGGTTGTAGCGGTCCGAGCTGCCCACCGTATGACCGGTGTTTTGAATTACGCCGACGTTTGAGTGCAAGGCAGCCCCGGTTGTTCCGATCTGGGCACCGAAAGTCCCTTCGGTAACGGCAGCTGCCGCTGTGGTAACAAACGTTCCCGATGCGGCCGGGCCGCCGTACGCCGTCCCGGTGAGCGAAAGGGCTGTGTTGAAAGCGGTTCGGTCCCCCGTGGTCAACGCTTCGGTGCCGGTCCAATTGGCCAATGCGTTGAATGCATTGTTGGCAAGGCCCGTGCCACTCTCGAAGCTGCCGTTGTTCGTTGTGTTGTCGATAATGACGGAGGGCGGGGTCCATGCGGTAAACGGCACGCTGATCGTGTAGCGCCCTGATGACAAAAGATATTCGGGACGTGCGGCACTGCCTGCCTGTTCGATCATTCCGGCACAATGGTCAACGGACACCCCGTTAATCGTCGTGTTTCCGGCTCCTTTCCGTTCAGGCGGGATAACCGTCGCCGAACAGTTTGCCGGAATGTTGACCTGCATGACCAGTCTTCCGTTTTCCTTCTTCCAGGCCGATGTCACGAGCCCATACGGGGACATGAATTCGGTGCTCACCCAATCCAGCGCCTGCGGAATATGGGGGCGCACGAAGAAATGCTTGAAGGCCGGGCTGACGGGATCGGGTTCCAGACCGCACAGCGTTACATGTACCCAATCCATAATGCCCTGGAATTCGCTCTGGCATGCGGAGGCGGTGGTAACCTTTCCGTAGAGGATGCCAAAGCCCTCCGGGAAGGTGTTGAGATCAAGCTGTTCGGTAATGTAGCCGAGCTGGGGGAATGCCGTGCCGGTTATCTCGTTGAACACCCAGTCCAGATTGCTCTCATCCGAAAGGGCTTTCGATATCTTATTCCAGCCCTCATGGCCGCCATAGAAATGGCCGCGGTAATTTTCCTTGAGATCCTTTACGAGCTGAGCAACGACGTTGGATCGGTTCTCCTCCGGCACCATGCCGCTAGAAAGCGCAATGGCGTTGCCCACCGGCGTACCTAAATCGCGTATGATATTTCCGCCGGAGAAGCGCACCCCCCCATACGTCTTGGTGTCGGCGTTATAAAGCCACCCGGAATGCAAGGCCGCCAGCAAGTCGGTCTGGAGCGTCCCGTACGTAGCCGCATCGGCAGGCTTGTTCAGGATTCCCGCGATCTGCTCCGCCTGCTGCAACACGCTGAGGAAGTGCCCCATGGTCACAAACAGCCGGTGGGTTTCGGCGTTGAACCCGTAGACCAGTGTCTGGCCGATATAATTCTCGGTGTGGTCGCCCCACGCATTGAACGGCAATTCCGCCGAGGGCATCACCAACGTTGAATCCGTAAAAAACCGGTCTTCATAGGGTTGCTGCATCGCGGCCAGCCAGCGCTGGCGCTGCGCATCATTCCAATAGTAGGAAATGTAGTCTTGAACCGCCTGGTAGTGGCGGGCGAGCTCCCGCTGGTCGCCATAAAACCTGTAATAGTGCCATAGCATGTCCACGGTCGCCGCCTCCGGGATCGGCTGGATGGCATTTTCCAGAAAGAATTGCGCCCGGCGGGTCCAGGGACATACCACGGGCTTGCCCTGGTCGGTAACGAACAGCCGCAGATCCAGCAGCATTTTCTGGTAGGTGCGCGCAAAATCATAGTTGTAGACCATCAGAGGTGCCGGCCAGGAAAAGAGGAACGGCGACTGCGCCCGTTCGGTTGTGTTGTCCCAGGACATGCCATGGTTGTTTTGCAGCGTCGAATTCAAGGCCGCCTGATGCAGGCGGTTGAGCACCTCGTTCGAGCTGGAGAATGTTCCGATCCTGGCGGTGTCGGTATGCACCATAATGCCCCGGACTAGTTCCAAATCCGGCTCGGATTCAAGCCCCAGCACCTCGACATAGCGGAACGCCTGCAGGGCAAACCGCGGCTTCCAGACCTCTTGATTACCAGCGCCGGTTGGCATGTACGTCTGGGTATAGGTAGCGAACGGGCTGTGGTTCTGGCCGGGAACGTACGTCATCACGGAGGAGGAGCGCGCCTTGCCTAGAATCATGCCCGCGGCCAGCGCCTGTTGCTGATCGAGCTGTTCGTAGAACAATTCCGGCGTGCGGCTCGTGAGCGGAATTTCGGCTGATCTCAGCCATTCTGAAACCCGGATATGCACCGGGTTTTGCTGCTGCCCATCCAACCGGAGCTCTACATAGCCGGTGACTATCTCTCCCATATCAAAAACCCATACTCCGGGTTGAGGCTGATGCATCGTTTTTGGTTTTAAGGAGAAAATCTCGTGTTCCGGCTCAACCGTCTGGGCTTTGAGCTGCGGCGTGAGCGGTGCGGACACCAGCGCCGGTGCCCAGGCGGAATCGTCGAACCCTTCTTCCGTCCATCCCGCAGGTTCCAGCGTAGAATCGAAACATTCGCCGATAAAATTATGGCTGCGCAACAATCCGCCCGAACCAGTTTTCCAGCTTTCATCCGTATTGATGCGCACTACGTTTCCGTCCTTGGTCCGGATCTCCAGCTGGGCAATCAGGCCGGGCTGTCCATAGATCCCTTTTCCAATCGATGCCCAGACAAGGGGCTCATCATACCAGCCACCGCCCAGGAGCACGCCGATCGCGTTCTGTCCATTCTTCAAAAGATCGGTTACATCATGAACCACGTAATTTCCGTAAAGCGTGTACTGGGATATTCCGGGGTCGAAAACACGGTCGCTGACGCGCTGCCCGTTCAGCCAGACTTCGTGATAGCCGAGTCCGCAAATATAGAGCCTAGCCTGGTCGATTTCCCCATCAATGCCAAACCCGCGGCGCAGGTAGGGCACCTTGGACAACTTCGCCATCTGGCCTTCCATCCACTGGGCCAAGACGCTGTTGGTGGCAATCTGGGGAAGTGTAAGATGTTGCTCCCAGGCCTCAACCACGGGTGTCTGTGCGCTGTCCACCAGCTCGCTCCGGATCCATTCCGCGCTCCAATCCTCCGGCTCGAGCAAGCCCATCTCCCAGAATGCGGGCTCACTGAATGCCGACGGCGTGTCGTTCTCGTTCCACGCCCGCACCTTCCAATAGACCCGCTGCCGCGACACCAGTTCCGGCCCCGCATACTCCACAAGATGCGACCGGTCCGAGGCTACCTTCTGGCTATCCCAAATGATCTCTTCGAACGCTGAATCGGCTGCCGCCACCAGCTGATAGCCGGTCTGCCGGGCACCCACGCCGCTCCACGGCAGCTGCCACGACAATTGCGGGGAGGGCTCCTCCACCCCAAGCGGGTTGGTTTGCATTTCGCAACGCAACGCCACAGGCGATTGCCCGCAAGCCATGTTAACAAAAAACAGGGCAATTCCTCTGATGAGCCATTTATTCATTTACTAAACCTCGATGTGAAATGTTCCAGTGGAACCGCCGCCAAAATTCTGAATGCCCGTAACTCTCCGGAGTCTGGGAGGTATGTCTTCCTAAAAAACCGACCTTCGCCGTGCTGACGGCGAAAAGCGACAGGGGGGCTGTTGTCCGTGTTAGATCCGGAACCGCCTAACGATCAACGCGACCAGCGCACCCAAACCGATCATCCCGATCGTAGCCGATTCCGGAATGCTGCTGGTGCCGACCAGACGGACCGCATCCACCTCAAAGCCATCATTGTCCGTCCCATTTGCCTGATAAAACAGAGACCGTAATCCCTGGGTAACGGTCCAAGAAGCTGCTGAACTAGTAGCCGTCAACCCCTCGCTGCTGAGATCAATGGTGTAGGTTGTGATCGGGTCGGAACTGGTCTGCGTTGCGATCGCAACATTGCCGACAATCGTGTTAACCGCACCGGCGGCCTTCTGATAAGCAAACTGCCACATGATTCCGCTGCTCGCGGCGGCCCGAACATCGATTTGCACCGATCTGATGGTATAGGTCTCGCCGGCATCCGCCAGACCTATGTTATTATCAAGCCGTGTCGCGCTACCATAATTCGGAGCCACAGACGCAAAGAGGTCCGTATTGCGGGCTGCCGTTCCGCTAGTGTCGTAAAGCCACGTGACTGTGCTTGACGTGCCGCCGACCGCAAACGCTTTGACCCCTGTAGGGCTAATGGCCGCGTTGAAAACCGTGAACTGCGGATTGGTGGTAGGAATCCCCGTAGCAAAGGCAGGAACCGCTGCGTTAGCCGTGCCCGAATAATCGATTTCCGCCAAGACGATATCTGCGCCCGCCGGCAGGCAGAGAACCGATGTGATCGCTGCTACTACTATCAATGTATATGATGATTTTTTCATTTATGCTCCTTATTGACTCTATTACTTCACTAACCGACTGCTCCGCACACGGAAGCAGATCAAAACGCTATTCACCAATCACCCTGTAGAATTTGGAGGAAAGCTCTGTCGCATTGGTTATGAAAAGCATCCCGTTGCCGGAAACATTTTCGACCACATTGCTCCAGGCACCAAACAGAAGATTCGGCTTGCTCTGCAATGCATAGGTCACTCCAGCAACACCTTCCCAGCCAATAACCGCATCCGCCCCCTGAACTGCGATGGAAATTTCAAAAAACGACGGCTTGGCAACCGCGTGAAGCGCATCGTCAAGCGTGGCGGCAATACGCAGCTCATCCATGTAAAAGTCGCCGCTATCCAAGCTCAGCCGCGCCATCGCCAATGCCTCGATCGCCGTCAGTGTTGGAAAGTTTTTAGTTGCGCCTGCGGTTCCCAACAAGGCCTCGTTCGTCAAGGTCGCATCCGGATCCATCCAGACCGACACATCCGTTCCGCTGCCGCTAATTTCCAACTTCGCCACAAACAAATGTCGCTGATTATCGCTGGTCTGTATAATTGCCCGATCTGTGTTTACACCATTGCCGGGCAATACGGAGAACTGTCCGTTTTTGTTCCCGATCAGGATCGAATCGGCATCCGATACGCCGGCACTTTGTTGAAGAATCAGGCCGGCACTCACCGCCGCATCGTTAACCATTGTGCGAAACAGAAAGCTGACCCAATAGGTTCCGTCGCTTAGAACAGTCGAAAGTTCGCGGTGCAGACTAACATTGGCTGCCGGTTGCCCCAGTGCCGGGCTCCACACGGCTCCGGCAGTTGTTGCCAATCCTGAATATGAAAGTCCGCTGGAGCTTGCCAGAAATTCTCCGGTTAGTGTATTCGACCAGCTGCCGGTAAATCCGATAACAGGCGGCGCGGTATTTATAATGGTTGCTCCATTCGTATAGTCGCCGGGCACATCGAACCCCTCGTACGCAATCAAGGTCGCACCCGAAGAAACAGGTATTTCAGGAACCGCGTGCAATGCTTCATCCAACGTGGTGGCAATTCGCAACTCGTCGATCGTCAAATCACCGGATTCCAAACTCCCGCGCGCCATGGACAATGCTTTGATCGACATCAACGTGGGGAAGTTTTTGGTTGCACCAGCGGTTCCCAACGCGGCTTCATTCGTTGCAGTTGCATCTGGATCCATCCAGACCGACACCGCCGTCCCGCTGCCGGTCATTTGCAACTTCGCCACAAACAAATGCAACTCAGCATTGCTGTTCGTTATAATTGCGCGATCTGCGCTTGTACCATTGCCGGGCAACACAGAAAACGATCCGTTTTTGTTTCCGATCAGGATTGAATCGGCGTCCGTGGTCCCGGCGCTTTCCTGGAGAATCAATCCGGTTGTCACGGCTGAATCATTGACCCCTTGGTGGAACAGGAAACTAACCCAGTACGTGTCATTGCTAATGACTCCGGAAAGTTCGCGATGCAGATAGACATTGAGCGCAGCCGGGCTGCGCACGGCGCCTTTGGTCGTCATAAGCCCGGCATATTCAAGCCCATTTGTAGTACCTAGGAATGTTCCGGTCAGGGCACGCGTCCAGCTGTTGGAAAACCCGAAAACAGAGGGACTCGTGCTAACAATTGTTGCTCCGTTGGCATAATCGCTCAGAATGTCGAACCCTTCATAGGCAAGCAACGCGCCGAAGGAACGTCCCCCATAGAGGGCGGCCATCATTATCAATATAGCAATCCTCCTCATTTCAATCCTCCTGATTTTCCATCTCCAGCCATGAAGACACGGTATGCTACCACGACAAACTTTTTCTTGCTGTAAACGGTAGCACTATATTTCCAGTTGTCATGCGACACGAATGTGTCACTAGTAAAATGCCCGGCTAATCCACATCAGACCACGGTTACCAGCCCACTTCCTCGGCAATGTGCTTACACCGTCGGATCAGTACAACCTCATGCTCAATCGGAATCCTTTAGACACCGGTATGCGCAGACCATCCTTAAACCAGCGGCAATATCCCAGACAAACACCCGGTCGTCATGCGGCACGAATATGCCACAGGGGAAAGGCACGGCATTGGCCCATAAGGAGTCCGTAGCGCTAGGCGACACTAATCGGAAAAGTCGAGCAGGCCGCGGCGAGTGGCGGCGCTGACGGCGGCAGGAAGGCTGTGGACGTGGAGCTTGTCGAATATTCTGCGAACATAGTTCGACACGGTGTGAGAGCTGATGCCCAGTTCGTCCGCAATTGCGGTTTTCGTCAGCCCTTCCGCCACCAGCTGCAAAATCTCTATCTCTCGGTTTCCCAACCGTTCCTCATCGGCGATCGGGTTCAGCTTCCGAAAGGTATCCAGCACCATGCCGGCGATTTGCGGATCCAGCGTCGTACCACCGCCAACCACATCTTCCAGCATTTTGATCAACCGCGCGGCGCTGCTGGCCTTGACGAGATACCCATGAGCACCGGCTTCCAATGCCGAAAAAACCTTTGCGCGATCGGTAAAGGCTGTCAACACGACGACGCGGGCCTCGGGAAGCCGTTCCCTAAGCGGAACAATTCCGGCAATGCCATCCATGCCCGGCAATCCAAGATCCAGCAATACGATATCGGCCACCAGGCCAAGATCGATCGCCTCCAGGGCATCTTCCATGTTCGAGAACGCCCCCACGCTTGCATATTGGGCATGGACTGCCAGTGTTTGGGCCAAAGCATTGCGATACCCGTCATGGTCTTCAATGATGAGAACTTTCAAATTTGAATTGTCCGGCGCGGATTCGCTTCTTGTCATACTCCGCCTTCCTTCCCGGTGGTGATCGTCGCTCCATCAAAACCGATCTTTCAAGATCAATGTCACGGTTGTGCCCTCCCCTGTTTTGGACACGACTTCCAACCGACCACACAATCGTTTTGCCCGGTGCCTGAGTGCCTGCAACGTCGAAGGACGCTCCAGCACCTCCGGCGACATGCCGCAGCCGTCGTCGCTGATGCATAGCGTGAGCATGCCGTCCTGCCGGCTAAGTCGGATCGCAACCGTCCGGGCTTGCGAATGCCGCAGCAGATTATGGAGTGCCTCCCGGAAGAACAGCATCAGGTCGCGCGCCCGCTCATCCGCCACGGCATAGTACCGCAGCGCATCGTCCACCTCAAACGTCCACTCCAGAGCATCCAGCAGGATCGCACCCGTTTCCTTTAAATGCTCGGCAAGGCATATCCGGTTCTCCTCGTTTGGGCGCAAGAGCCAGACAATATCCCGAACTGCCGCAACCGTTTCTGCGGCGAGTTCCTGAACGGCGGCGAGCTCCGTCGATTCAGGCAGCTGCTGTCGCGCCAAATCGGAAAAAAGCTGGATGCCTCCCAGATTGCTTCCGACTTCATCATGCAGGTCGCCGGCAATGCGCTCGCGGATCCGCAGGATTTCCCGCCGCCTGAGCGAGCGGAACCGGATGGGGAATAGGACCGACAAAAAGATGCCGCAACCTCCGAGAACCATCAGGACTCCAAAAACCCAATGGCGAACCGAGGCGGCAATCGCCGCCATCTCGGCGTGCAATTGTTCAGCCTGCGTCTCCAACCGCAACCGCGTGCCAAGCCCCATCAGCCACGCCTTGGTCGGCGCCAGCGCACCCATCGGCCCAAGGCCATCGGTCAGCGCCTGTTCACTCCACATCAGGTTTCGATGCGCCTGGACCTGTCCAATTTGATCCGACGAAGTCACCGGCGCACCCAAGGCGATGTTTTCCGTTCCGTTTAGTATTTCCATTTCACTCAGCGCCAAAAATGCGGGATAGCTCGCAAAAGGCTTCCAGAGTTTCGTTGCCTCAAAGCGCACAAACCGGGCTTGCACGGCCGGAAACTCCAGCACCACCGGATTGAACCCCGGATTATCTATATCGCCAGCGCGATTGTGCACCGTCTTGAATGATCCGGGAGAACCGGAGTCGGAAACGTCCACCCGGAACCGAAGGGGGAATCCAAAGCCTGGAAGATTTCCCAGCGAAGGGCGCCGTGCGGGATGAAGTCTCAACCCATTAAACCGCGCCCGTTGCCCCAAATCGACCATTACCCAGGCGGGCATGTCATCTTGGCTGCGGCTTTTGGAGAGCCAACCGATTTCCTCTATTCCGGGTTGCGGAACCACCGGTAGTCCCAACGAGGTCTGGCCATCGACAAGGAAGCTGTTGCGCCAATGCCAATGGAAGAAATTTTGGAGGGGATAACTGACCGACACCTCGGCGTTTTTCGCCATGTTTCTACCGCCTGAAAGGCTAAACACCTCTGCGAACGCCAAGACATGAAGCGATCCTTCCTCGCTTTCTTCCTGATGCAATCGGGACACGTTGATGCGCACGCCGGTCGCCACGACGGGATTGGGCAATTCATAGACAAATGGATACCCGTTGCGCACCGGGCGCGAGCGGACATTCCGCTCCGTGGCCACGGAATAAACCGTGGTTCCCGCATCGCCTACCAGCTCAACGGAAAAATCCTCCGGCAAGCCATAATCCATGATCAGTCCCGTGACATCATACTTACGGGCCGGAACCAGCGCCACCAGATCAACTGGCACGGCCTTATTCCAGCGAACCTCGATAATTCGCTCAGGTTCTACGCCTGAAGCCATGGCTGTATTGAAAAACATCGCCAGTCCGCCAGTCCCGCCGAAATCCTCCACTGGGATCTCCGGCAACCGCTTGAGGCCGTCATCGATTTGACGCAACTCGTCCTGCGCCGCCTGCCAGCGCGGAACAAGCTTTCGGGCCAGCCGCTGATCCCAGGAATCCGTCCCGTTCGCCGCATCACGGCCGCCGCACCCGAATAAACCAAAAAAAAGGATCAGAGCGATCCCTCGACCCGCAGTCCGAGTACATTGGTTTGTTGGGTTTTTCATCCGTCGCGTCCACGTCCATGCTCGAAGATCTCGTCCGCCACCTGTCGCTTGAAGACCTCACTGTAGCGTATTACCGCCTTCACCTTGGATCTTTTCCTTTCCAAAGCGACACCCCCTATCCGGATAAGACCGTGTGGCTATTTCCTCCACAGGTCGTCGCCGTATTCCCAGCCCTTGCGGACGGGATCTTTAAGGTATTTGTTCAAGTCGGGTCGATATTTTATGGTGGCCTTTTTTGCATCCCATTCGATCCGTCCACCGAATCGCTGGGCGAGCACGCCGAGGGCGCCCACTTCGGATAGGCGGGCGGAATATTCAAAGTTAGAGCCCGGCTCGGGGCCGTCGCCGCGAATCGCCTGAACCCACTCTTCGTGCGGCCCCTTCGCTTTGACACGCGGATATTTTTCCGCAACGCCGCCACTCTCCTTGAACTCCTTCATCTTTTCCTTGCTGGTAAAAATCGGATTGTTGGAGCGGTTATCCAGAAAGACACTGGCTTTGCTGCCGTGCCAATACGAACCCATATTCGGGTTATGATCCCAGCTCCAATCGGCGGGCCTTTTAAACTGCGGCTCGTCTTTTGCCGAGTTGTACCAATAAAGCGAACAGGCTTCGCGCGATTTTTCTTTAGGAAAATCAAATCGAATAACGCTCGATGCCGGATACCGTCCATCCGAAGGATCTTCGCGCTGGACGCACTCGATCACCGTTGGTTCATAAAGCCCCATGCCCCAAACCGGTCCATCCGCGATATGACAAAACCAATCGCCGAAAATACCGGTACCGAAATCGACAAACGTACGCCACTCATACGGATGATAGGCTTCGTTGTAGGGGACGGGGGTATTCGGGCCAAGCCACAGATCCCAATCAAGCCCGGCGGGAACCGGCATTTTGGGATAGGGATATTTTTGCGAGCTGCGTCCCTTGCCTCCGGGAAAACCGGCATAAACCTCCTTCACCGTGCCCAGCAACCCCGCTTCGTACATTTCGCGCATTTGCCGAATGCCGTTGGTGGTATGCCCTTGATTGGCCATATTGGTGATGACCTTGTATTTTTCCTTTGCCTTCAGCAAGGTGCGTGCCTGCCACACGTTATGGGTGAGCGGCTTTTGCGTGCAGACATGCATTCCGCGCTGCATGGCGTCGATGGTCGCCACAAAATGAGTATGATCCGGCGTGTTGATGCAGACGCCATCGATCTCCTTCCCCATTTTGTCAAACATCACCCGAAAATCGGTGAACCGCTTTGCCTTTTCAATCTGCGGAAATTCTTTGGCGTACACATCAAAATGGCGTTCATCGACATCGCAAATCGCCACAATGTTTTCACTATCGCATCCCCCCAATGCCATTTTGGCAATGTTTGCGCAGCCGATCATGGCGATATTCACCTTTTCGTTGGCCGACCGGCCCGGCTTGCCAATCGAGATGCGCGGCAATACAAAGGAGCCCGCTCCCGCCAAGACTGTTAACGCTTCTCTTCGTCTCATATTCGTCATATTTCCTTCTTCTATCGTTGCCGGAACACATCCAGGCCATCGGGAGCCGTCATGCCGCGCGGGCCGCGACGCCCATTGTATTCCTATTCATCCGACGTTTCCTGGCTGTGGTTGAATGCATACCGGAAGCGGTTGTTGGGCGCGGTGTCGCCGTGATCCTGGAAGTCGAGGATGTCGAGCGGCTCGGGCATGTGGTCGAACCATTTGAATTCGAGTTCCAGCGACTCGAACCCGGCGCCGTTTTCCCCGAGCGGGAATTCCAGCTCAATGAAGTCCGGCCCCTGGGCGCAGGGGATTTCGACCATCTTTTTCCACATCCCGTTGCGCCAGGCGAAGAGGGAGGCCCTCCCCTTGCCCGCGCCCATCGGCACCACGCGGAAGTGGTAGCCCTCCCAAGCGGGCAGCTCCTTGCCGGCAAAGCGGATGAGCAGGTTCATCCAGCCGGAATCGGCCTTGGGCGGAACGACCAGCGGTGCGGCGGTTTTTGCCATGAAACAGAGGCGGTTGTCGTTGCGCGCGACCTTGCAGGAGATGAAATCGTTGCGGCCCCAGTCGTTGACATACGGTCCGGCCTTGGCGTAGCCGGGGTGGTTGCGGGGACGGGTGTCGCCCAGATCGTCGCGGTATTCCGGCGCAACTCCGGCCCAGTCCTCCGACCGCCCGTCCACCGCGATGGCCCACTGGTTGGAAACCGCCGGCGCGGATGGAACGCCCTTGAACCGCCGGATGTTGGAAACCATCTGGTAGTAATAGTTGTCCTCGAAGCCGCCGCGCATCGGTTCGCAGTCGCGGCTGTACTCCATGGTATATTGGTCGATGAACCAGGTGGCACCGGGATCGATGGTGCCGTCGGCATATTCCCGCTTCTTTTTCCCTTCGTAGAAAAAGCGCTGGGCGACCCATTCGTTCCAGCCGGTGATGAAGATAAATTCGGGATCGACCTTGAGCGCGTGGTCCCACTGCTCCTGGAAATAGGTGCCGACGAGCGGGTTCTGCTGCTCCGGCGGCGGCTGCTTGCCCTCCTTGTGGCTGCGGCCGGTGCTGTTGACCGGGTGCGACGCGCTGGCAACGGAGAGGTATTCCGGCGTCTTCGGATCCTCGTGCCAGCCGGGAACCTGCGGCGTCTTGTCGATCCACGGCCACTTGTCCTTGCCGTTGCCAAACCATTCCTGACCCTTGGTCCAGGCCCACGAGCGGCGGATGGTGAAAAAGTCGAGGATCTCCTGCGGCAGGCCGTCGGGAATGGTCATCAGCAGCGGCTTGCCTTGCCAGCGGAACCAGAGTTCGGGGTAGAGGTTTTTCTTGTAGAATTCGTTGTAGACCTTTTCCGTGGTCTGCTGCGCCTTGGTGTTGAAGAGGAAGGAGACCTGCGGCGTTTTTCCGCCGTTGGCGCGGATCTCGGTGAAGACCTTGCAGAGCTTGAGGTAGTGCTCGGGATAGGTTTGCGCGTTGGTGACATCGAAAACCACCACGTCCACCCCGGCGTCGGCCAGCATCTGCGCATGTTTGGCGATCACCCATTCGTCGTCCATGAGGTAGTAGCCGAAGCGCGGCTCGCCCCACCAGTGGAAGACGCCCTTCTCACCCCACGGCCGGGGCTCGGGGCGCTTGAGGATTTCGGCGATGTCGAGCGGGCCGACCTGCTTGTGCCCGCCCAGCCAAAGGAAATAGAAGATGCCGACAAACTTGCCCTCGCGCGGCGGCCCGCACTCTTCGGGACTCGGCAGGGCGCGCCCGAGCCCGTCCACCGCCGGCCACGGCTCGCACACGATTTGACCCGAACAGACAGACGACAACAGCAACAGCGCAACAACCACCTTTTTCATGCCGACTCCAAAAAAATTACAAAACCCATTCCTTGCCATCCATTCACGGCCGTTCCACCAGCACGCGGTAGAAGCCCTTCAACGAAGGCGTATCGTTGGTGAATACGATGGATTGATCCGATGCCAGCGGCCCGACGGTTTCGACCGTGTTCCAGCCGGGCGACAACAGGTTGCCCGTCCATTGCAGGGAATAGAGGCGGCCCGCCTTGCCGGCCACTTGGACAGGAACCCCGCTGCTGGAAATCAGGAATGCGTTTTGCGCCGGATCGGCCGGGTTGGTTCCGGCGACCTGCTCGGCCCAGTCGGGGAAGCCGTCGTTGTCGGAATCGGTGTCGATGAAATTGGGCCGGCCATCGCCGTCGGCATCCAAAAAGCCATCCGTCGCATCCGCAATGCCATCCGCATCGAAGTCGCCATCGCTCAGGGCGATCCAGTCGATGGCGAAGGTCTTGCCGCTGGCGGAGGCGCCATTCATCGGGTCGATCCGTAGGCGCGTGATGGTTTTCCCGATCCAGTTCGTGTTGGCGGAAAGATTCACCGTCAGCACCTGCGGTCCGCCATTGCCATTGTAGGGTGCAGTCAGCACCCGGGCGGCGTTAAAGCTGTCGTTTCCCGTGTTGCCCCAATAGAGCTGTATGTTGCCGTTGATCGCGGCCTGCATCCGGATCAGCACCTTGGCCGTTTTTTCGCCGGGGAACAGGAACCCGATCCTGGACAGTTGCGGATCGGTGGTGGTGGTCGTTCCGGACAACCACCCGCCTGCAATGGCGGTATTGGTGGAGTTGTTGAAAACCCAGCCCTCGGCATCGCCATCCGTGGCAAACCCGAAAAAGGATTTGCCATCGTAGGGGTCGCGCCCGGCCGCATATTCGGCGGCATCCGATGCACCGTCATTGTCGGAATCCAGATCCAGCCGGTTGGGAATGCCGTCGCCATCGGAATCGCCCAGGCCCTCCACATGGTCGGGAATGCCGTCGCCGTCGGAATCGGCCGTCGCCCAATTGAAGGGATCGGACCAGTCGCCCTGCTTGCCCGCCGTTGAAACGGCCCGCGCCCGGTATTCGTAGACCACCCCGGACAGGCGATTGGAAAAGAGCACCTCTCCGGGCGCGGCGATCGCCTGCGCGGCGCTCCAATCGGCACCGTCGGCGCGCTCCTGGATTTCGAAATGGCCGAAGCCGCTCCACTGGCTCCAGGTGTTGCGGTATTCGCGCCAAATTTCTTCCCCGATGCCAACCACCTGCTCGGCCGCGCCGGAGCCCGCCAAGGCGAAAAAGTTTTCGACGCGGGGCGGCAGGTAGTCGGGCACGTCCGGCCCCTGGTGCCAGAAGGGCACGTCCGGATATTGCGCGGAGAAGGCCCGGATGGCTTCCACCATGCCGGACGCATAGGTGGGGAAGGTATCCCAGTTGAATCCCGCCCCGGAATAATCCCACCAGCCGGGCGTGACCACGCGCATCCGGTTCGGCACCAGTTTGCCGAGCTCCTTGAACGTGGCGTTGTAGGAATCCTCGATGTAGGCCGGGGTATCGCGGGTCGTGCTGTTCGCGGGTTTGGGATGCCATTCGAAGAATCCCCAGCCCCGGTTCCGTTTTCGCGTCAGCTCCACATATTGCAGCATTTTCGCGATGTCGGGGATGGTGCCGAAGCGCGTCAGCCCAAGCATCCCGTTCTTTTCGAGATACCCCGTCCAAATCGGCGTGGCACCGGACCGCTGGCGGGAGGCATTGATGTATTCACCCGGAATCTGGTGCAGGAAAACATGGTCGGACGGCAACCCCTCCTCCACCATGATGTCGAACAGGTCGCGTCCATAGTTGCGCACCAGCTGCTGGCGG
Source organism: Pontiella sp. (assembly GCA_041740875.1). Lineage (GTDB taxonomy): Bacteria > Verrucomicrobiota > Kiritimatiellia > Kiritimatiellales > Pontiellaceae > Pontiella. The sequence goes on from JBGSLE010000213.1 coordinate 21,666, forward strand.
AAGCCAAACGCAGGCTGGCCCGGATTTCCGGCGGGATAGGCATAGGCGCCGCCTTGGTCGAAGGTGTCCCACGACCAGGCCTGCCAGAAGGCGTTGGCGGTAGTGCGCACGCGCGGGGCGTCGAAGCCGTCCGCCACAAAGCCAGGTCCGCTGGCGGGATTGACCACAAAGTTGGTGTCGGTGATCGGTGCCGGAAAGGTCTCGAGATCCCAGTAGCGCAACGCCCAGGTGGCGAACGCGGTGCCAAAGCGGCTGTTGAAGGATGGACCGGTGCCGTTGGAATCCGCCGGCGTCGGGTCGTCGTAGAACGGGCTGCGCAACGTGCCGCCAATGTTGGCAAAGGCACCCACGATGGCTTCCGGCGCGCCCTCGCCGGCATACGTTCCGGCCGTGCCGTCGTAGATGCCCGCATGGCGGAGCCAGTCGCGGAATTCGGTGATGGCATACGGGCTGTAGTCGCCCAGCTGGCCATCGTCCGCCTCTCCGCCCGAGGGCAGCTCCGATTCCACCAGCAGGTTGAACACCGGCACGCGCTCCTCGTAGCCTTGCAACACGGCGAGCATGTCGCGCGCCCAGTTCCGCGCCCGCTCTTCTTCATAGGCTTTTTGGATCGGGGCCAGCCGCGAATAGGTCACCCGCTTGTAGTTGCGGTCGCCGCCCCAGCTCTCCACGTTTTCAATGCTCGACCAGGTCAGGCCGTTGAGCCGCCACTGGAATTCGCGCAGATCCGTCGCTTCAAGCAGGTCGCGCTGTTCGCCTAGCAGCGGCACGGTGAAAATGGGCACGAAGAACAGGCCATACCGCTGGAAGCGCGGCAACCCGCGCGCCATGCTCGGAATCGATGTTGGATTGATGATTCCCCCCGTGCCGATCTTGGTATACAGCTTGCTGGCATCCATCTGGTCGAGCAGCTCCTGGAACCGGAAATCGGGAAAGGTGCCGGTCATGAAATTGCCGTTGAGCGTCAGGTAGTAGCGGGAGCTGTCGGCATCCGGACGGGGCAGCGCGCCGGAATACTGCAAATCGATCCAATCGACCGCACCCGTCGCGCCCGCGCTCTCCCCGTTGGGCAGGTCGAGCCGCAGGCGGGTAATCGTACCGGTCCAGGCCGCCTCGCTGGAAAGCGCGACGGCATAGGTGGTGAACCCGGCATCGCTGGGCAGGATGGGAAACGCCTTGAGGCGCTCCGGCGAGAATCCCGGCGCATCGCTGCGGCTCCAATAGAGCGCGGCACTGTTTTGTGCCGAGCTGTTCTTGAAGCGCACGAAAAGCGTATTGACCGATTGCGCCTCGAAAGCGAGGCCGTCGGGAGAAAGCAGCATCGGATCGTTGCCGGTGGAAACGAAGGAGAGGCTGCCGCCCGCAACCGAGAGCCCCGACGCGGTTCCGCCCAGCGCCCATCCGAGCGCATCGCCATTCTTGTTCCAGTTCCAGGTGTGGTTGCCCGCGCCTTGGTTGACGTCGAAGCTGTCGCAATAGACCCGGCCCTCTTCCCCTGCATTGGCGACGATCTCGATGCGGAACGCCTTAAGGGTTTGGGCGGGCGACGCCGGCAGTTCGAGCGCGTAGCGGCGGTTGAAATAATCGTTCGTCACAAGGGGAATGGCCAGCGACTTGGCGGCATCCCAGGCCGTATCCTCGTTGGTGATGAAATAGAGCGTCGCCTGGCTCGTACCCGACTTGTTGCGAAGCTGGAATTCGACCTGGCGGTAGTCGTCCGCAGGCAGTCCAAGATTGTCCGGCGACTGCAAGCGGTTGAGCCCGGCATTGACCCCGAAATACAACATGCCGCCCTTGGCCTTCAACGAAGAGTTCGTCCCCGCGATGCTCCATCCCAGCGCATCGCCATCGCTCTTCCAATCGAAGCGGGGCGCGTCGAACCGCACCTGGGCAGACGCCAGCGACGCCGCACACGCCATCGCAAAACAAACCCTTCTAGCTTTGGCATTCATTTTCAGTTTCCTCATGGCAGTTCCGCCACTACGCGGTAGAACCCGTTTGTGGCAGGCGTACCGCTGGCGAATACAATGGTTTGATCGGAAACCAGCGGCCCGGCGGTTTCGACCGTGCCCCAGCTTGCTGGTTGAAGGCTGTCCGTCCGTTGCAACGAATAGACCCGGCCTGCCTTCCCGCTCACATGGACAGGAACCCCGCCGCCTGAAATCAGGAAGGCGTTGTCGGACGGATCCAGGCGATCTGTGCCGGCTACATCCTCCGCCCAATCGGGAAAACCGTCGCCATCTGAATCGACGCCCGGGGCGACCACGGTGATCGTTCCGCCGTTGTCAGCCAGGAAGATCTGTTGCGCCGGGGTGAAATCAGAGTAGGCATAGACTCCCGGCGCCACGTTCATTCCATCGAACGACAAGCCGGTGAGCGCCACATCCGCATCGTTCCAGTAGCGGCCGGAACCGGAGAGCGAAACAGAAAACGAGGCGTTGCCAACGGGAATGCGGGGCAAGTTCAGCACGCCGTTGGACGACACGTTGAACACGCCGGTAAAACCCAGTGTTTTCACGGTTGATTGAAACTCCACATCCGAACCGGTCGTATCCGTGCCGGCGATGTCGATGGTGCCGCCGCCCGCCAACGTGCAGTTCTGGAAACGCACATCCCGACCGTTGTTCGAGCCCCCCGCTTTCAAGGTGCCGCTGATCAGCGTGAATTGATGTCCGCTCAAATCCATGGTCAGTCCAATATTGTTGCCCATGTATATTCTCCCGCCATCCAGCACGAGATTGTTCAAGGTCAACCTGGCAGTGGGGATTCCGGGAGCGAACTGGCCGCCGGCCTGCACCACGAAGGTTCCGCCGGAAAAGGTCGCCGTATTGGTCGCCGACATGGTGATGGTTTGGCTTCCCGTACGCCAGATGCCGGTATCGCCTTCCCCCGGCACGTATCCGCCCCATGTGCTGGAATTGTTGATATCTCCACCGGTCGCCGCGGTGTGGATGGAGGGCGCTGCCACGGTGAGCTGGAACGTGCTGGCTGCGGTGGCGGTTCCGTCGCTCGCCGTCAGGGTGATGGTCGTCAGCCCGGTTTGCGACGGGTTTGGTGTAATGGACACGATGCGGTCGGAACCGCGGCCAGCCACGATAAGATTGGCGTTGGAAACAAGCCCCTGGTTCGAGGAGACGGCACTAACGACGAGGTTGCTGACCGGCACCTCGACACTGCCAACGATGAAGGAAACCACCCCCGTGGCACCGGCATTCATGCTCCGGTCCGCCACATCGCCTACAAACAGGGTGTGCCCGTTTGTTGCGATTGTATTGATCACCCAGCGCTGCTGGTGGGTCAAGGTGTCGGGAGCGCTTTCAGGCACATGCTTTCCATCGCGCGCGCCTTGCCGGAAATAGATCAGATGATCCGCACGGTAGTCGACGCCAGCCGCGAGCATCTTCGACCACAGGTACTGGTATGTCTGCTGCGAGGCCGGGAGGTCTTCATAGGTTGGTGGTCCTCCGCCCATGAAAATGAGCGCTTGCTTGCCGTTGTCGGCCGCCCATTGGCTGATTGCGGCCATGGCGTCGAGGACGCCTATGCGTGCATTTTTCTCGTCGTTGATATGACACTCCAGACCCAACCCATCAAACAACTTCAAATGGTTCTTCACCTCTTCGCTCATGACCGGAAAAGCATCCGCACCGCCGACCACCGATGCACTGCTTGCGCCCCCCAACAGCTGAATCAGTTTCACGGTATCCCTGCATTGCAGCGGCGGGCTTGCGGTTGCGATGGCATTCCGGATGTTGGCAATCTCGTTGGTCGATAGAATACGCCAATCGACCGGGTAGTCGCCAATCGGCGTTCCATTCAGCCAATCTTCCCGATAGAGAAAGACGCCGAACACGTTCCACCCCCTGCCTTCATACGTCCGGATCCGGTTGACCACCTCCGTGCCGCTGTACTGTCCGCCTACCGTATACATTCCAATTTCAACCAGCGCCTGCCCGGTATCGAACAGGTGGTTGCCAGCAAGTGGCGGTGTGCCATCAAAATGCATGTAGGTTGTCCCGCTCTTGCACACGGGAAAGCTTTCAGGATTGTTTTTATAGTCAACAAGGCCGGCAGCATCGCCACCTAACCGAAACGCAATGGTTGCGGCGTGCATGGTCGAGGCGGCCAAGATCAGGGTGGTTGGCAAAACAACCCGGATCGCCCGTCTCGTTGCATGGTGCGTCGCCATCCCTGCAAAGCAACGCTTAGCGACTATGTGATACATTTTCAGTTTCCTCATGGCAGCTCCGCCACTACGCGGTAGAACCCGTTTGTCGCAGGCGTACTGCTGGCGAACACAATGGTTTGATCGGAAACCAGCGGCCCGGCGGTTTCGACCGTGCCCCAGCTTATTGGTTGAAAACGATCGTCCGTTGCAACGAATAGACCTGCCTGCCGGCATTGCATCGCCGAGAGCTCCCCCTGTCGAACCAGACTGCACTCGACCGGCTCCCGCCTACGCTCCTATCATAGCCTAACGATATACTGTAATCGTATTCATGAAACAATCCTTATTTATGCCGCAACTCAGGCCCTTCGTGGAATCGTACGGCAAAGGAACCATGGAGTATTCCGACAGGATACCCGGATCAAATCGTCTCCATCCGGTTTAATCCGCCGTTGCGCGGACGGCGTTCATCGGGATGGCGCGACCCATTCGACGCCACGGGCGAAGAGTTGCTGGAAGCCGGGGTTGTCCATGTACTGGCCGTCCTTGCCTGCGGTATGGCCGAGCAGGATCGTGAAACACCGTCCTTCGCCGAATTGCCCGACGAGGACGCACGGCTCCCACTCGCCGGTGCCGCGATGGTCGGAAGAGGAGAACGACGAGGCGAGCGTTTTTGCCCCCTCGGCCACGTTCGGCCTGTGCCAGAGTTCGTCGTGGATTTTGAATCCGGCGACGCCGGCGGTGACCGGGTGCCCGGAGTCGTCGATGCGCACGGCGAATTCATGCGGCGGGCCGTGGCCGGTGGTGCCGAGATCCCACGTTGCGAGGCAGATTTGGTGGTATTCCGGCCAGTCGTAGAACGACGACGATCCGGCATGGACGACGACATGGCCACCGCCGCCGCGCACGAAGGCCACGTAGGCGTCGCGAACGGACTCGGGCCACCCGGTCAGCTCGGGCTTCCCTTTCTTGCCGGTCCAAGCGTTCCAGTTCGAGACGATCACGTCGGCGGCGGCGAAGTCGGCGGGCGTGAGCTGGTGCGGGGATTCGGTCACGGTGACTTTGAATTTGCCGGTGGCCTCGAGGATGCCCTGTAGCGTTGGCGTGGTGGCCTGCCACGGGTGATTGTTCTGGCCGGAGAGCAGCAGCACGCGTACCGGTGCGGCCGGGTTTGCGGCCAGACTTGCGGCGATCGGATCGCCGACGGCAACAGCCTTTTCGGCAAGCGTAGCCTTCATCCCGTCAAGCAACGGACGGAACTCGGGCTTGCCGGCGAGGTTTTCCATCTCGGTCGGATCGTTTTCGAGGTCGAACAATTCCCATTGAACCTGCGCCAGGCCGGGATAGTGGACCAGTTTATGGGTACCGGTGCGCACGCCGACCATCTCCGGTGTGCCAAACTGCTCGTAGAAGTGGTAGTAGACGGCGTCGCGCACTGGCGCCTGCCCGCCCCGCAGCAGCGGCAGCAGCGAGGCTCCCTGCAGGTCGGCGGGGATCGCCGCTCCGGACAGATCGAGGAAGGTTGGCGCGATATCGAGCATGCTGGTCAACTGGCTGCATTCGCTGCCCGGTGCCACCACACCCGGGTAGCGCACGAGCAGCGGCAGATGGAGCGACTCCTCGTACATCCACATCTTGTTGTAGAAGCCATGTTCGCCGCTGAAGAAACCGTTGTCGGACGTGTAGATCACGACGGTGTTTTCGCGCAGTCCGGCTTCGTCCAGATAATCGAGCAGCCGACCGACGTTTTCATCCACGCCCCTGACCAGGCGCAGGTAGCCTTTAAAGAAGGCCTGGTAGATTTCGCGGGTGGCCTGCTCGCGGTTGCCTTCGAACTTTTTCGCCAACTCCCGGTACTGCCCCTCCGCGTTGATGGCGAGGCGGCTATAGCGCGTGGTGTCTTCAATCTCCCTTATCGCGCGGCCCGCGTAGTCGTCGAGCAGGCTGGAGGGTTCGGGCAGCACAACATCCTCCAGAAACGCCTCGTGCCGCGGCGCGGGCTGGTGCGGCACGTGCGGCGCCTTGTGATGAACCATGATGCAGAACGGCTTATCCTGCGGACGCGCCTTGAGCCATGCAATGGATTTGTCGGTGATGACATCGGTGAGGTATCCCTTGGCCGCCGTGTTGCCTTTCGCGTTCCACGGCTCGCCGGTTTCGAGGAACGGGCAGTCGGTGAAACGGCCCTGGCCGGGGATGACCGCATAGTGGTCAAACCCCGTCGGCTGGCTCTTGAGGTGCCATTTGCCGAAGAGCGCGGTCTGGTAACCCGCCTGCTGCATCAGCTTCGGGAAAGTCTGCTGCCCGCCATCGAACTCGTCGCCATTTGTCTTCACGCCGTTGAGATGGCTGTATTTGCCGGTGATCAGCACGGCCCGGGACGGCACACAGAGCGAGTTGGACGCGGCCATGCGATCGAAGCGCATGCCCTCCTTTGCGAGGCGGTCGATGTTCGGCGTGGGGGCGATCTCCTTGTAACGCCCGCTGTAGGCGCTGATCGACTGCCGGTTATGGTCGTCGGCCATGATGAAGAGAATATTGGGCCGGACGGCGGACTGCGCATCCGCCGCGAGGCCCGAAAGTATAATGAGAGCCGCCGGCACGAGGCGGAGGAATTGTCTTATCGACATGGTTTGGTCTCCTTGCTGAACAAGCCCTGTTCAGGGGTGATTCCACGGAATCGCTCAAACTCCACATCGAGTTCTTCGCTGCGCCCCGCACCGGGATGCACGAGGACGCGGTAAAACAGGTCGAGCCGTTCGCCGGCTGCGAGCCGCAACGGTTCCTTCCCAAGCAGCGCGGCGTTGCTGTAGAAGTCCGGCCAGCTCTCTTTTTCGCTGCCCATGGTCTTTTCCACCAGGAACCACGCGGTCGGATGGCGCAGGTTATCGGGGTGGTCGAAGATCGCCAGGCCGAGCGGGCTTCCCCCGCAGGTTCCGGAAAGATCAAGCCAGCGGGCGGGAACAAGGTGGGCGGCCTCAAAACCCTGTTGGCCCTCGCTGTTGAGGAAGCGCGGTTGCGTCCACTTCCGGTCAGCGCGGAAAGAGAGCCCCCCGTAGCCGCTGCTGCGCCCAAGCTCCAGGTCGACGACCGCTTCCGTCCGCT
>JBGSLE010000214.1:0-2656 GCA_041740875.1 Pontiella sp.
GCGGCGGCAGCGACGGCGGCGACGGCGGCCCCGGTGCAACTCCCGAGGATCGGGCTGTCGAACATCGTGCCCGCAAGATTCAGCACGGGCGCCGCGCCATCGAAAACCCGCCCTTTTTCAAAGTGGAACCGGGCCGGGGAAGCCCCGCCGAACGTGATCCAGTCGCGATCTTCCGCCACATCCGCGCGGAGCGCGGGAAGCAGGCTTTCCGGCACGATGCAAACATCGCCTGTGCAATATGATGGGCCAAAAACGCGCGCCTTTGCCTTGCGGTAGGTTTCCATGTTGCCATGGCGGTCGAGATGGTTTGGAAGTACATTGAGCACCACGGCGATCTCGGCGCGGAAATCGCGCACGGTTTCCAGCTGGAAGGAGCTGACCTCGAGCACCAGCCACTCCAGGCCGGGCTGGTCCAGCACCACCTCGCAGGCGGGGATTCCGTAGTTTCCGCCCACGGCGGCCGTGCGGCCATCGAGCCGCAGCAGGTCGCCGATCCATTTTACCGCCGTGCTTTTGCCGTTCGAACCCGTCAACGCCACCGTTTTCCCCCGGAAGCGCGACCAGCCCAGCTCCAGCTCGGAGAGCAGCGGAATACCCGCCGCCTGCACGGCGCGCGTCCATGGATGCCCGAGGGCAAAGCCGGGGCTGACGATGCAAACTTCAAAGGAACGTTCCGCCAGTAGACGGAGAACCTCGGCTTCGCCGGCGGTTTCCCGCGTAAGCACCACGGTTTCGCACCCCTCGGCATGCAGCATCCGTTCCGCCGCCCGGCCGCTGCGGCCGTATCCCAAGATCAAGGCTGTTTTGTATTTTTTCATCACTTTTTCCCATACCGGGGGCTCTGCTCCTTCAGCAGATGCACACAGTAGGAGTTGAGGCTTTCTCCGTAGCGCAACGCATCAATGGCGAGCGCCTTGTGCAGCTCCTTGCCGACACGGACGACAAACTTGCCGGAATATTCCTTCCCGGCCGTGGCCGGCGGCAGGGGCTCGCCGTCCGCCTGATGGATCACGATCCACTCCTCCACAGCCTCGCAAAGCTCCTTGTAGACCATTGCTTCGTCATCGCCATGCACGCCGCCACGCATCAATCCGGGACAGGTGCCGACATAGCACTGGTCTTCCTCTGACCACTCGACAATCTTGAGATATTGGTCGCTTGCCTTCATGTTTTCTTGGGCATTTTAGTACTATTTTAGTATCATGATGTCAACGAATCTTCAATGTGGCGACGCCGATCAGCGCAAAGATGACCGAAAGGATCCAGAAGCGGGTGACGATGACGGTTTCGACCAGTTCCGGCAGGCGGTTTTCGTCCATGGCGCGCTCTTTTTCGACAAACTCGAAGTGGTGGTGCAGCGGCGCGCACTTGAAGATGCGGCGACCCTGGCCATAGCGCTTGCGGGTGTATTTGAACCAGGTGCTTTGAAGCACCACGCTGGCGGCCTCGATCACGAAAACGCCGCCGACAATGATGAGCAGCAGCTCCTGCTTGATGAGGATCGCCAGCATCGCGATGGCGCCGCCGAGCGCCAGGCTGCCGGTGTCGCCCATGAAAATCTTGGCGGGATGGCAGTTGAACCAGAGGAACCCGAGTCCGGCGCCGAGCAAGGCGCCGCAAAAGACGGTCAATTCGCCACTGCCGCGCACAAACGGCACCTGGAGGTATTCGGCGAAGTTGTAGTGGCCGGCCACGTAGGTCAGGAACAGGTAGGCCACCGCCACCGAATTCGAGCAGCCGATCGCCAAGCCGTCGAGCCCGTCGGTCAGGTTGACCGCGTTGGACGCGCCGACCAGCACCACCACCATGAAGACGAAGGCACCGGCCATCCCCAGGTCGAGGACCGGATTCTTGAAAAAGGGCACCATCAAATCCTGCACCCGTTCGCGCATGTCGGGTATCGACCAGAGCACCGCGAAGGCGACGGCCGACCAAACCAGCTGGGCGGCAAACTTCATCTTCACGCTCAATCCGTTGCGACGCTTGATCTTGAGATAGTCGTCGGCAAAACCGATCCCGCCCATGAGGCAGAACGCCCCCAGCGTCAGCAGGACATAGGGATTGACGGGGATGGCCCACAGCAGGGTCGAGCCCGTGGCCGCCGCAATGATCAGCAGCCCGCCCATCGTCGGGGTTCCAACCTTCTTGCGACGGTCGAGCGCGGCCACGCGCTCATCGGTCTTCAGTTCGCCGAAGTTGATGATCCGCAGCTTGCGGATGAGGCCGGGCGCAAACAGCAGCGATATGGCAAAAGCGGTGGCTGCCGCGCCCAGCGTCCGGAAGGTGATGTATTGGAAAAGACGCAGCTCCGACAACCAAGGCTCCAACCATGACAGATAGTAAAACATTCCCCTAGATCTCCTTAAAAAGTTCCAACACCCGCTCCAGCCGCTCGCCGCGCGAGGCCTTCAGCAAAACCCGGTCGCCCGGCCGCAGGTGTTCCTTCAAAATCAGGGCAGCGTCGCCCGCCTCCGCGCACGGGAAAACGTTCCCGGCCTGCGCGCAGGCCATCTTCCGGCCCCATTCGCCCACGGCCACGACGCCGTCCAGCGCCAACCCATCGATAAAACGGCCGAGTTCGGCATGTTCCTCCTCGGCGGAATCGCCCAGTTCGCGCATGCCGCCCACCACCGCCCAGCGTTTTCCGGCACCCGGC
>JBGSLE010000215.1:0-6577 GCA_041740875.1 Pontiella sp.
CCTTCCGCACGTAGGTTCCCGCGCACCACGCCTTGCACTCCTGCGCAAACGGGCAGTCGCCGCAGGCGAAGGATTCCAGCGAGGGGTAGAACAACCCGCGCTTCGCGATGGACTCCGCGCGGTCGGCCAGGGCCCCCAGCAGGTGCCAGTCGCCCTCCGCCCTTTGGGTCGGGTGTTGCTCGAAGACCGGCGTCTTGTTCTTGACCGCCACGTCGAAGCGCACCTGCGGGTTGCAACCATGGGCCTGTCGGTAGGCATACGAGTACGTCGTCGCCTGCAGCGAGCGGTCCGCCTTGCCCTTGGGCCAGCGCGACGCCGAGGTCTTCCAGTCGATTACCAGCGGCTGCCCGTCGCGCTCGACCACCAGATCGAACTCGCCGGCCAGCGGCTTGGCGAGGAACCTGCCCCCGTGAGAAAGGGGCACGCAGAACGCCTCGGAGACCGACAGCACCTTTTCCGCCGGGTCGATGTGCTCGAACGCCACCTTCACCAGACCTCGTCCTTGCTCCTCGACGCCTTGGGCGTCGAGTGCCCCGTAGGCGATAACCTGTTCGCCGCTGGCCGAGCGCCACTGCGCGGAGAACACCTCCAGCGTCTCGTCGAGCGCCAGCGGCTTGCCCGCCTTGATCGCCAGATATACTTGGTCGAGCGTGCGATGGTGGCAGCTGCCCGCCACCAGGTTTACGGATGTGCGGGCCGGTTCGATCTTCTCCACCCGCTGAAAATACCATTGCAGCGAACAGATGTTCAGTAGCTGGTTGAGGCTGCTGTAGCTCCAGTGCCCGCGCTTGCGGATCTACTTCAATGTCGCTTTCATGCCTGTCTCCTTCCTTGGATTGAAAGGGTTCCGCCACGGTGCGGCGAAACCCGGTCGTGGTTGCCGGCGGTCAGGCCGCCGCCTTGAGCACGTCCACGAAGCGCGAGGCCTCCGGCCGCGACAGGTCGTAGATGGACTCCGCGCCGTAAAGGCGAAGCACTTCCGTGTTGAGCTCGGCCAGCCCCTTCTCCCGGGCCTTGCCCAGATCGAGGATGTAGGAGATCTGGCGGTTGCTCGCCTTGCCTTCCGGCGCTTGCGCCCGGCGGCGAGGACCGCTTCTTGCGGCGGGGTTTGGTGGGGCGGCAAAACGTTTGCTTCGTGCCGCTGCACCGCATTGCGGATCGATTCCAAAGCTTCCCGCTCGCAGAACATAAGCTCAACATCTGCAACGAGATGGCCACCGATACGGGTTTTGGAAATCTTCAGATGGTCGAGGGTGCCTTAAAGGAGTGCATTTCCGGAGGCGATATCGAGGTCGAGCGAAAGGGCCTTGACAAAACCATTGCGCCTTGCCGGGCTCGCTTCATCTTCAGTTGCAACTCGATGCCCACGTTTGTGGATCGTTCCGACGGGATTTGGCGGCGCATGCGGGCGATCAGATTCCCAGTGACGATTCCGCGGGAGGACCGGGACGTCCACCTGGCCGATAAGATCATCGCCAAGGAGTTGCCCGCAATAATGCGCTGGGGCCTGGATGGACTGGCGGATGTACTCAGGCACGGGCGCGTGTTTGAAAGCGATGAATCGTTGTCCTTGAAAAACCAGCATCGTGACGACTGCGACAAGGAAAAGTGTTTCCTGATGGAGTGCTGCCGACTCGAAGCCAATGCATCTATCTCCAAGGAACGCCTTTTCGATAACTATCGGTTCTGGTGCGAAGGGGATGGGTATCGGTTCCCACTTGCGAAGAGGAAATTTCTTCGCCGGGTGGAGGAAATATTTCCAGGGATCAAAACGGTGCAGAAGAGCGAGACAAACGGTTCAAGAGAACGCAGCTTCAGCGGGTTGTTGCTGGCAGTAAACCTGCTGTAATCGTCGCGGTCGCTGCTGTTGCACGCTTTGCACGGCTGCGGGTCTCGCTCATGGGAAACCTATTTATGGCGAATACGCAAACGTAAATAGGTTTCTTATGGCGCGGTTCTGCAACCGTGCAATGTGTGCACTGGTAGAAAATACATGACCATACTGTGTCCTTACAGTCAGGATATTCGCTCGGGCTGCCCGCAGGCGGACTCTTCTACTACCTGTTCCACGTCATGAAGCTAGTCAACCAACGTTGATCGAGGCGCGGCTGGGCGATGTGCGTGTGGGCGGGCCGCCCGACCGGGAGATTCCGAAGGGGAGCCGCCATCCCTGGCTGTGGGGGAGGGAAGCCTGCCGCAGCGGCACGCGCCCCGCTTCGGGGAGCCAAAGGAAGGGCGCACGCTCAAGGCGGCGCGGCCATGGCGGACGAAGGACCTCTGGCGGACGTTCCTCCACGGCATGGACGCCGGGGAAGGGCGGGCCTTCCTGAAGAAGCGGTACCTCCCAGCCATGGCGACGAAGCCCGAGCCGGCCAGGAAGGTGGCGCGGACGCCCATGCAGCTCGTCGCCATCGTGGCGGTCCTGGCGCAAGGCTTCCGCAACACGGTGGCGGGGGGAATGGACAGCCGGATCCAGCGGATGGTCCAGAAGGCGTGCGGCTACCGGAACATGGAGCGGATCAAGGTGGACATGCCTTTCCACGTGGGGGGGGCTGCAATGGATCCCGTCAGTGAGTAATCCCTCGCAAGCCCGGAAGAGCCATAAGCTGGCTTGAATGGGGAACAACACGCAGTGTAGCACTAAACAACGATGCAGATAGCAATGTAAGCGACACACGGGCAAATAAAGATAGCGTATGGAGACAAGGCCGCCTAGGTGGTTGAGGTTATGCCGGGGTTGTGAATGGAATACCGGAGCGCAGAGACAAGGGAACGGGCTGTTAAGCCAGCAGTTTTGCTTTGATTTCCTCCCAGTTGTCGCGGTTCAGCCCTTCTGCCAGCTTCCTGACCCATGCGGGTGGCTGATCGGGCAGGACTTCATAGTCTGCATCCATGATCCCCACGTTCAACGCCAGCGTGGCGTCTGCTGCGGCTTTGTCGGTGACGTGGGTATAGTGCTGGGTCATCGCTGGACTGCCATGGCCGACAATGGCCTGCACGGTGCTTTGCGGAATCCCTCGCTCAGCCTGCAACGAAACGTATGTGTGGCGCAGGGAGTGGAAGCCCACTTCCACAACGGCGCGTTTCCCTGTGTATTCCCAAATGTATTCATGCTTCCGGGTCGGATCGGGAACCTTGACGTATCCGGTTCCCTCGCGGTGGGTCTGTATGCCGCAGTCCATGAAGTGCTGTTGCACTCGCTTGGTGATGTCCGGTTGTTTGGTGGGCCGCCCGCCGTTGTTCCGGTATGTGTACAGCTCTGCAAGGTCCGGAAGCACATAACCCCGCCGATTGCCGGTCGGTATTTCGGAAAGACGGGACAGCAGTTCAGGGGGCATCCCGATTTTTACCGGCGCAACATGGTCCTTGTGGCGCAGTTTATTTGGGACACGGCGGATTTGCCGGCGGTCGAAATCCACTTCGTTCCATTTCAGGGTAGCGCAGTCGCCAAGGCGCAGGCCGGTTGCAGCCCCGATTAGCAGCAGGGTCTTTAGCTCGCCATCGGCTTCGTTGATCAGCGTCCTGAGTTCGGCAATGGTCAATTCCCGTCGGCCCTTGGTCTGGAGTGACCGTTTCTTGACTTCCCCAAATGGATTGGCAGTCATTCGGGCGGGTTTGTGCAGGATGCGAAAAAACAGCTGTAGAAAGCCCGTGTGCTTGTTGTAGGTGTTGGGGCTGACCTTATCCCGTTTCAGCGTCGAAGATGCGTAGTTGCCTGCCATTTCCGGCGTGATGTCACGCAAGTATTTGATGCCTTCATGTTCGCCGACAATCCACTCACTTAACTTCTTCCAGTATCCGGCATAGTATTTCAGCGTGTCGGCTCCCGTTTCCGGTGCGTCGGCGCTGTCAAGGTAGGCTTCCCATGCGTTGGCTATGGTCAAGGGCGGCTCTGCTTCGTCGATGGCTTGGGCGTGTTCCTGCTTTACTGCTTCGAGCTTGGCCGCGATGGCCAATAGCTGGTCGGACTTGTCCTTGGTGGTGAAAGGAGCGGTAATACGTGCGCGTTGCTTTTCCGCTTCGGTCAGGTCGGTGATCGGTTCGCCTGTGTCAGGGTGCAGCAGTGGCTGGCGCGTGCGTTTGCCGTTCACGCGGTACTCAAGGTAGTAGTTTCCAGCGTGTGGATCGCCTGCCGGGTATTCCTTTCCGTCCTTGCTCCGCTTGTACAGCCGCCCGGTTCCCCGTACGCTGTAGCTCGTCTTGCCTTTCTTTGGCCTTGTGGTAGCTTTGCCCATGTTGAACCCCTTCCCGTGTTCCGTTCTGTTTCGTGGTGATTCAAACGGTATGCGGAAGGGCGGTTCTAATCAATCGAAATACCACTGAAATACCACAGAATATTCATTATACACCTTAAAATATGGGAATTTAATACAATAGTAATAGCCTCATAATCTCTTGGTCGGTGGTTCAAGTCCCTCCAGGCCCACCACTTCAACCACATCGGGAACCCCCCGGTTTTATCTCGCCGGAGCGGTTGGATGGCATTAAGCGGATTCCTTTGTCCAATGTGGCGGATTCAAAACGACTCTTTGTTTCGAAGGTACATTCATCAAGGGAGGAATAGGTCATGGCAGCAAATAGACGGAGTCGGTGCAAGTCGGCCAAGGCAGGCTTCACCCTGCTCGAAATCCTGATCGCCATCGCGTTGCTGGCGGCCATTGCAGGCTTGCTGGTTACCAATCTCGACCGGATTTTGGGCGGCGGGCGCGAAGAGGTGGCACGGCTGTTCGTGGAGGAGACGCTCGAAACCCCGTTGACCGCCTACCGGGTCAACATGGGCCGCTACCCCACGACCGAGGAGGGGCTTCAGGCATTGGTGAAAAAGCCGACCGACGAGGCGATCAACTGGCGCGGTCCCTATGTGAAAAAGCTCAATCCCGATCCGTGGGGCAACGCCTACCAGTACAAGTATCCCGGCGAACGCAACAGCGATGGCTACGACTTGTGGTCGTTTGGTCCCGATGGACAGGAAAGCGTCGATGACATCGGCAACTGGGGCGCGACAGGCGGCTCCGATTCCGACTAGCCGGAGGCTGGGGATGCGTCTCGTTCGCAAGGCCGGGTTCACGGTGGCGGAAGTATTCATGGTGATCACCCTTCTCGCCGTGGTGGCGGGACTCATGGTGGTTCCCGTGCAGCGTATCGTCGAATCCCTTCAGACAAGGCCGTTGGAAGAGGTGGTGCTCTCGGCTGTGCGCGAGGCCCACGCGCAGGCCCGCATCCGGAACGTCGCGGTCGTCCTCGGCCATCCGGCGGAGAGCAATCTGCTGCAGCTTCACGCCCGCGACGGCACCTTGCTCCGGGAGATCGAGATCGATGCTCCAGCCGCAACCGGACCGGGAGCCAAGCTGATCACCTTTTACCCGATTCTGCCCGAAGATCCCGAACGGGAAGATCCCGCGTATGAATCGGCCGAGGATGAGGTCGAGGCGGTCGTCTTCCATCCCAGCGGAGCCTCCATGCCGTTCTGTGTCGAGTTTGGCGAGGGCAAGGGTCGCGTCCGCCTGGTGGTGGATCCATTCTCCAGCGCACCGGTCGTCCGCGAGGACGAGGAGACCCGCATATGAGGCGGGCCGGATTCACGCTACCGGAGACGGTGGTGGCCCTGAGCCTCTTTGCGGCCGCCGCCGTTGTGCTCTGCCAGGCCGCCATCAACGCCCGCATGGGGCTGGCCCGGCTCGACCAGCAGGATGCGTGGCATCTGCGCGTCGACTGGGTGCGCGACGACATCCTAACCATTACCTCCCGCGAAACGCTGGAGCAGGGCGGGGAGATTGAGCTGGCGCCGCATGTCCGCAAAAAGCCCAAGGACGAGGAGGATGCAGGGGAAGGCGACCGCGAGGCGATCCGCGTCAAATGGGAGGTCGAGATTGCCCCGACCCGCCTGATGGACGTCCACCTGCTCACCCTGAACCTCGTCTTCGAACAGGGCGAGGAATTGAAAGAGCCGCTCTCCGCTTCCTACTACGTGTACCGGCCCGGCTGGTACGAGGGCGACGCCCGCCAGAGCCTGCTCGCGGCGAAAGAGGATGAATGGGAACGCCGCCAGCTGGAACGGGGGCTGCGGTGATGCGCCTCCGTCCAACGCGCGGCCGCGCCGGCCTGACGTTCCTTGAGCTGCTGCTGGCTGTGTCGGTCTCGGGGCTGATTCTGGCAGCTTCCTCGCAAATGCTCTTTTCCATGGCCCATTTTTGGCAGGAGGTGGAATTGGAGCCGCGCTTTGCCCACCATGTCGACGGCGTTTCCTCTTTCATACAGTATTGTTTCGACGAATCGGAGGGGATTTCGCGCGATCCGGCCCGGCGCTACGGGTGGGACACGCCGCCCGGAACGAGCGGGCGGCTCTTCCATTTCCGGCTGGATCCCGCGCCGCCGGTTTTCTTCACCGAAATCCTCCCGCCGCCACCGGTCGACGCCTGGCTGGTCTTCGACGAGGACCAGGGGTTGTCGCTGCTCTGGCATGCTCCCGCCGTCCTGACCGAGGGCAAGGCCAAGCTGTGCCGCACGCGGCTTTCGGCTTGGGTGGAGGATGTCGAGATCGGTTACTTCGACCCCGAGCGCAACCTTTGGGAATACG
>JBGSLE010000216.1:0-2808 GCA_041740875.1 Pontiella sp.
GGTGCGACCCCGGGCGAAGCCGGGGTGTGGAGCCAACACACACCGGCTGGCACGGCGCCCCCGCCCGGCAACGCCTTTCCCGTCGCCTTCGATGACGAGAGCGGCCTGTTCCTGCTCGCCGCCGACTCCCCCCACGTCGCCGGCCAACGCGCCGACCACGCCGAAACCTATATCTACGATCCGGAGGCCGACCGCTACCACCGCCTCCCTCTGGGCCAGCTCCCGCCCCTGGGCACGAATTTCACGATGGCCTACAGCCCTCGCGACAAGGTGTTTCTGCTGGTGACGGGCAGCGCAAAGGCCCCCCCGGTGGTCTGGGCTCTGCGCATTAATCCGGAGCTATTGGATGTCATTTCAATGACCCGGCAGAAACCGGGTTGATAAAGACAAGCCATCAATACAGACGAAGATGATTACCAGACATTCGAGCATCCGCTCGAACGCGTCGCAAAAATATCGCCGCCAATAACTATTGATGGCATAAACCCATAAAACCTCGCACCGTGCGCCACATAAAACCCATTCTATTCTTCGCCATTGCCACCTGCGCCATTTCCTGCGCGATGCTCTGGATTGCATACCAAAACACCGGCCGCACACCCAGGGAGCTAATGGATTACACGGAAAGGCGTCTGCAAGGCCATCCACGCATTGAAACAGTCGCTCTACCCATTACTGCGGCATTACGCGCATGGCTGGATGAACCATCTCTTGGGGAAAGAAGTGCGCGGCCCTTTGTCATTCCGCCTCCACCCAGGCTCCTCTCGGTTGCGCAGGAAAACCAGATCACCACTCCCCAAGAAACACCATTAACCGGCCGTGTTTTGCGTGTTGGCCCATCCGAAGCGTTCCGGACAATATACTCGGCCGCACAACTTGCCCAGGATGGCGACACCATAGAAATAAAATCGGGCGAATATCACGCAGATGTAGCACTCTGGCGCCAGAAGCAATTGACCATTCGTGGCGTAGGCGGGAATGCACGTTTGTTCGCTGACGGGAAAAGTGCGGAAGGCAAAGCAATATGGGTCTTTCGCAACGGCCGGTTTCTAGTCGAAAACATCGACTTCATTGGGGCGCGCGTGGCCGACCGTAACGGGGCGGGAATTCGTTTCGAGGGCGGAAAAATGCGCATACGGAACTGTCTTTTTTACGGCAACGAAAGTGGAATAGCTGCCTCCAACAGCAAAAATGCGGCACTGGAAATAGAAAACAGCGAATTTGGATACAATGGCGCAGGCGACGGACAAAGCCACAATTTATATGTCGGAAAAATTCTCGACCTCCGCGTAACCGGCAGCTATTTTCATCACGCAAACGTCGGGCACCTGATTAAAACCCGCGCAGACAACAATTACATCGCTTACAACCGGTTAACGGATGAAAGTGGCGGGCGAGCCAGCTACGAACTGGACATACCGAATGGAGGGTCCAGCCTGGTTATTGGAAACATCATCCAACAGAGCCGCGAGACGGAAAACTCGACCGTGATAAATTATGGCGAAGAAGGGTATACCTGGCCGAGCAATCACCTTTATCTGGTCAGCAACACCGTGGTCAACGACCACCCATACGGCGGAGCTTTCCTACGTGTTGCACCCGGCGCCAGAAAAATAATATCCATGAACAATTTGCTGATTGGCGAAGGGAAGTATCACGTCCCTAACATCATGGAATCGACAAACGATATTTACGCCGATTGGGAGATTTTCAATCAACCCCAACGGCAGGACTACAGGCTTAACGACATCGGCCGAAAACTCGCCATCCAGCTACAACGTGATGGTGCATCCCTGAATAGGGATTTTTATCCAAAACGTGAATATATCCACCCCAGGCAAACCAGGCCTCTGGTTGGCCCACCTGAATATCCAGGCGCTCTACAACGCGGCAAACCGTAACAAGTGAAGGCCTGCGGAGGGTTTCCTTTCACCCTCCCGCTCTTTTGCCGACTAGTTCCCTTGCGCCTGACATGGATTGCCCTCCCCCACCGCGGCCAGGTCCAGGCTGCTCTCCAGGCGCCGCACCAGGCAGTGCACGCTCTGGCGGCCGGAATCCAGGACCATGTCCGCCACTTCCATGTAGAGGGGGTGGCGCACGGCGAAAAGCTCTTGCAGCTTTTTCAGGGGATCGTCGGTTTGCAGCAGGGGGCGGTTCTTGTCGCCCCGGGTGCGCAGATACAGCTCCTTGGGCTGGCAACGCAGATATACCACGGTGCCGCGCGCCTTCAGATGAGCCCGGTTCTCCGGGCGCAGCACGGCGCCGCCGCCGGTGCCCACGACGACGCCCTGGCGCTGGCTGAGCTCGTCGATCACAGCCGCCTCGCGCTTGCGGAAGCCCTCCTCCCCCTCGATCTCGAAGATGGTGGGAATGGACACGCCGCAACGGGCGATGATTTCGTGATCAGAGTCGAAAAACTCCAGTCCGCGATGCTTGGCCAGCAGCTTGCCGAGAGTGGTCTTGCCCGCGCCCATGAGACCGACGATGAAGATGTTGCAGCTGGGGATCATCCTGGAAGCAACCTGTTGAACAGGTGGAGATTGTGTCAGCCCCCGCGCCGCCTTGCCAACAGCCGTTCCACCGCGACCTTGAGATCGCCTTCCGGCAAGGCCTCGTCCAGCTCGCGGAAGGCCTGCAGGGCCGTGTTGGACAAATCGTGTTTCTCGGGCGGTTCGGGCAGGCTCCAGTCCGCCCGCACCCGGACCTTGAGATGGGCCACCGACGCTCCGGTCTTGCACAGGGCCTGGACCACGCCCTTGGTCTGGGCCCGCACTCGGCTGGCGGCGGCACCGTTGGCACAGAACACCA
>JBGSLE010000217.1:0-1515 GCA_041740875.1 Pontiella sp.
GTCGTCCGCCCCGGGCGTGTCCTGGCAACCGTCGTAGTGCGCCCCGACCACGATGCGCGACGCTGTTTCCGGTCCGAAGAATGCGATCACATTGCGGTAGGTTTTGCCCTGCACCTCGAAGACCTGTTCCGAAACCTCGCCCCCGGCCAAGGCAAATTCATCGGCGATATACCCGGCGCACTTGTCGAGGTTCCACACCCGCTTATAGCTGCGCGGCGCGAATTGTATGGAAAAACGCTCCACATGGCCGCGCAACCGCTCCGGGGAAACCTGCGCCCGGGTTTCCCTGTAGGTCGAGCACGAGGGTTGGGTGGTCAGGATGGCCGAACCCGCAAACAGTGCCAGCACCACTCCGGCCAGGCGCAGCGCCTTCCGCCAGGTCGGCGTCTCTTTTTTACGAGCGTGCCGCATGGGGATTGCTATCGCCGCTTCGGCTTGTTGAAGAGTCCGATGACCGAGAGGAAGAGGAAGATGCCGCCCATGATGCCGGTGAATTTCCAGACCTCCTTCTGCTTGGCCGCCAGCTGGGCGCCGGATAGGCGCAGGGAGGAGACGCCTCCGATGCGCAGGTCGTAAAGGGTTCGTTTCCAAAACTTGGGGAAGCTGCGGGAATAACGCAGCTGGACGGAGGTTCCGGGTGCAAGCGTCTTCAGCGAATTTTCAAGGTAGGGATTGTATTCCATGTAGTAGAGCTGCTCGCGGTTCTTGACGATGGCGTAGACCAGCAGTTCGTCGCTGAGCACATCGAGCTTGCCGCCGTTGCCCCACTGCTTGACCCGGTAGCGCGAGTATCCGCCCACATCCTGCCGCAAGGCGTCGTTCGCCGGGATGATCGCGTTGTCGACCACCACCGCCCATGCGAAAAAGCAGAGGACGAACATTCCGCAGATGTACTGGAGTTTCATCGCCAACCTCCGATTTCCCTCAGTTTTTCAGGCTGTGGATCGGCGCCGGAATCCGGCCGCCAAAGCGGACGAACCGGCCCGACCTGCCCGTGTTGTGTACGGGCATCACCACGCTCGCCCCGAACAGGCCCCCGAAAGAAACGTATTCGCCCGCCTCCTTGCCCGGCACCGGAATCAGCCGCACGGCGGTCGTCTTCGAGTTGATCACGCCGATCATCAATTCGTCGGCCATGATCGCCGCGATGGTCTCGGCATCGGTGCTGCCGGGAATCGGAACCATGTCCAGGCCGACCGAGCAGACACTGGTCATCGCTTCGAGTTTTTCGAGCACGAGCGCCCCGGACTGCGCGGCGGCGGCCAGCTCCGAATCCTCCATCACCGGAATGAACGCTCCGCTCAATCCGCCGACGCTTTGCGAGGCGAACGAGCCGCCCTTCTTCACCGCGTCGTTAAGCAGCGCAACGATCGCCGTCGAGCCCGGCGCGCCGATGTCGTCCACCCCGAGGATCTTGAGGATTTCGCCGACGCTATCGCCCACCGATGGCGTCGGCGCCAGCGAAAGATCGACCACGCCGAACGGCAGCCCGAGCGCCGCCGCCACCTGCCGTCC
>JBGSLE010000218.1:0-6697 GCA_041740875.1 Pontiella sp.
CGGCCAGCGCGAGCAGGTTGCCGCCGATGAAGCCGTCGATGCGCACCGTCTGCCCGGCTAGCCGCACGTTGCGCGCGCAGGTTCCGGCAAAGACCGTATTCATGCCCCACCCGCCGCCCAGAGGTTGCCTTCGTAGGCTCCTTCCAGCGGAAGGGGGGTGCCGGTGGCGATAAACAGGTCGTTCTGGAACGTGCCAAACGGTTGCGCTTGTTCGGCGAGCACCCACTGCTCGTCGGCCACGGTGCGTTCCTTGGCGACCGAATAGAGGTTGGTGGCGATGAATTCCGTGGCGTGGGCCTGCCCTGCAAGGGCAACGGCGAGTCCGATAAAGAGGGGTTTGATGCGCATGGTTTGAATCAGGCTTTCACGACGGAGACATGGCCGCCGGAGGTTGAGGAGACCTTGATGGCTTCGCCCGCCTCGATCCATTCGCCGTCGGTTACGACATCGACGCGCTTGCCGTCGAAGATCGCAATGCCGGCGGGCCGGAGGATGCTGAACGCTTGGCCGACAGATCCGACGGCGGGGCCGGTCAGTTTGCTCGATTTGTAGTTCGCCGAATTTTCCGACAGCGAAAGGCGCTTGCCCATGCGGCTGCCGGGGAAGAAGCGGATCCAGACGATGAAGGTCGCCAAGCCGAAGCCGAGCAGGACAAAGGCGCTGAGCATGTTCCATGGCTCCGGAAAGCCGCGCCAGCCGATGATCGCCGCCGCCAGCCAGGCGATGGCACCGAAAATGCCGAGGATGCCGCCGGGGACGAAAATCTCCGTTCCGATGAGGATGAAGCCGGCGATCAGCAGGGTAAGGTAGAGCCAAAGCGTTTCCATGGGCGGGGATGATAGGCGGAAGGCCGGTTGATTGGAAGAGTGGAGTCGCGGAGAGTTCAGCTGTGCAAACGGCAGGATGCGCCGTTTTGGCCCTTGGTTTAGAAAAATGATTGCGGTTGAAAACAGTGCGACGCAATGGCACATTCCGGCGCATGAAATCTGGATTTTTCGACAAGCTGGTGGATCACCTGGACTATTTGGACTCGGGCAGCCTGCAAACCTATTTCCTCCGTTTGGCGCGCGAAAAGGGGTTGATGGAGACCATTTTCCAGGCGCTGGAGGAGGGGATCATCGTGCTCGACCCGAAGGCGCAGATCAGCTACGCCAACCGCGCGGCCGAGCAGTTCCTCGGCTTCAAGCTCGAAACCGCGCTCGGGGTGCCGATCCGCCGCTACCTCAAGGGCATCCACTGGGAGCTGGTGCTCGATCTCGACGAATACGAATGGAGCCAGCTTATCCGGCGCGAGATCGAAATCACCTATCCGCAGCACCGCTTCATGGAGTTCTACGTCGTCCCGCTGGCGGCGGTCGATGAAAAGGAGGAGGGCGCGGTCGTCATCTTCCGCGACGTGACCCGCGAGCGCGAATCGACCGCCGAATCGATCGAGTCCGAGCGGCTCCACGCCCTGAGCCTGCTGGCGGCGGGCGTCGCCCACGAAATCGGCAACCCGCTCAACTCGATCAACATCCACCTGCAGCTGCTCGACCGGGAGATCGGCTATCTCGCCGACGAACATGCGCGGGGCGAACTGCGCGAATTGGTCGATGTCTCGCGCAAGGAGGTCGAACGGCTCGATACGCTCATCCGCCAGTTCCTCAAGGCGCTGCGCCCGTCGATGCCCGACCGCAAGCCGCACCACCTCGCCGACCTGGTGGACGAGACGCTGGAGGTGATGAAGCACGAGATCAAGGACCGGCGCATGCTGGTGGAAACCGAATATCCACGCGGCATTCCGGCGGTGGCGGTCGACGAGGTCCAGGTCAAGCAGGTCTTTTTCAACGTCATCAAAAACGCGCTGCAGGCGATGGACGACGGCGGCATCCTCAAGATTTGGCTCCACCTGTCCGACCGGTTCGTCAGCGCCGTTTTCGAGGACAATGGGCCGGGCATCGACCCCGACAAGCTCGGCGCGATCTACGAGCCGTACCACACGACCAAGCCGGAGGGCAACGGGCTGGGCATGATGATCGTCCAACGGATCATGCGCGACCACGGCGGCGAGATCGAAATCAATTCCGAACTGGGCCGGGGCACCCGGCTTACCCTGCGTTTCCCGCGCGAAGACGCGCGCATCAACTTATTGGTGGCACCATGACAAATACAAAACCAGTGGTCTTGATTGTTGACGACGAAAAGAGCGCGCGCGACGGGTTGGTCCGGGCGTTGCGCCGCAACTACCACGTGCTGGCGGCGGAAAATGCGAAGTCCGCGCTGGAGGCGCTGGCCGCACAGCCGATCGACGTGCTGCTCAGCGATGTCCGCATGCCGGGCATGGACGGCATCACCCTGATGCAGCGCGCGCTGGCCAACCAGCCCGGCCTCGTCTGCATCATCCTCACCGCCTACGGCGACGTCGACCTGGCGGTCGAGGCGATGAAGCAGGGGGCGACCGATTTCATGACCAAGCCGATCAACCTCGACAAGCTCGAGCTGGTGCTCGACCGCCTGCTTAAATCGAAGCGGATCGAGCTGGAAAACCAGCGCCTGCGCGAGCAGCTCGACGACAAGTACGGCATGGAGAGCATCATCGGTCGCTCCGCCGTCATGCAGGAGGTGTTCGACACCATCCGGCAGGTCGCCCAGTCGCGCGCGACGGTACTGATCCAAGGGGAGAGCGGCACCGGCAAGGAGCTGGTCGCCAAGGCGCTCCACCGGCTCAGCCCGCGCAGCAACGGGCCGTTCGTTGCGGTACACTGCGCGGCGCTGTCGCAAAACCTGCTCGAAAGCGAACTCTTCGGCCACGAGAAGGGGGCGTTCACGGGTGCGATGGAGCGGCGCATCGGCCGGTTCGAAAAGGCCGACGGCGGATCGCTCTTCCTCGATGAAATCAGCGAGATCGACGCCTCGGTGCAGGTGAAGATCCTTCGCGCGCTGGAGGAGCGGCAGGTCGAGCGCGTCGGCGGCGATACGCCGGTCAACGTCGATACGCGGCTGATCGCCGCCACCAACCGCGACCTCAAGGGCATGGTCGAAAAAGGCGATTTCCGCGAAGACCTCTTCTACCGTCTCTACGTCGTCGTCATCACCCTGCCGCCGCTGCGCGATCGGCAGGACGACATCCTGCTGCTGCTCAACCACTACCTGGCCGTCTTCAACAAGGAAAACGGCAAGCGGATCGAGGGCTTCACCCCGGCGGCCTACGAACGGCTCTCGGCCTACGGCTGGCCCGGCAACATCCGCGAACTGCGCAACCTCGTCGAACGCATGGTGGTGCTCGCGCGCGGATCGGTGATCGACCTCAAGGACATCCCGCCGCAGGTGCGCGAACAGGCCGCCGGAGAGGTGCGGATCGATGCCGAGCTGACGGTGGACGAGATGGAAAAACGGATGGTCATGCAGGCGCTGGAAAAGACCGGCGGAAACCGGACGGCGGCGGCGGAAAAACTGGGTATCAGCCGCCGCACGCTGCACCGTAAATTGAACGAGTATGGATTGGGGAAGGGAGCGAACCATGTTGAATAGAAGCGAAGCGGTTTTGGTGTTCATCGATGTGCAGGGACGCCTGCACGAACTCATGCACGACAAGGCGTTGCTGGACGGCAACCTGGAGCGGATGGTGCGCGGGTGCCGGTTGCTGGAGGTGCCGATCCTCCTGACCGAGCAGATTCCGGGAAAGCTGGGCCCGACCAGCGAACCGTTCAAAAACCTGCTCGAAGGGATCCCCGCCATTCCCAAGACCGCCTTCAGCTGCTGCGGCGAAGCCGCGTTTGGGCTCGCGTTGAAGGCGCTGGGCCGGAAACAGGCCATCCTGGTGGGCATCGAATGCCACGTCTGCGTCTACCAAACCGCGGTCGAACTGCTTGAACAGGGGATCGAGGTTTTTGTGGCGGCCGACGCCGTCTCCTCGCGCATGCCGCAAAACAAGGAGCTGGCCTTGGAGGCGATGCGCGCGGCCGGCGCCCGCATCCTGCCCACCGAAACCGTGCTCTTTTCCTTGCTGCGCGATGCCGCCGATCCGCGCTTCAAGGAGCTTCTCAAATCGATCAAGTAGGGCTATCCTCACTCCCGTTCAACTGGAGGATAAGCCATGAAAACACGCGATCTGGCGAATAAGCGGTGCAAGGCCTGCGAAGGCGGGACGGCCCCGCTCGGCCCGGCGGCCGCCGATGCCTTGCTGAAGGATCTCGATGGTTGGGTGCGCGAGGGCGGCGCCATCACGAAGACCTATCGCTTCAAGAACTACTACGAAACGATGGCGTTCGTGAACGCGGGTGCCTACGTTACCCACCGCGAAGACCACCATCCCGACCTGCAGGTAGGCTACAAGACCTGCACCGTCACCTACACCACCCACGCCATCGGCGGCCTGTCGGAAAACGACTTCATCTGCGCCG
Organism: Pontiella sp.; assembly: GCA_041740875.1. Classification (GTDB taxonomy): domain Bacteria; phylum Verrucomicrobiota; class Kiritimatiellia; order Kiritimatiellales; family Pontiellaceae; genus Pontiella. The sequence continues at coordinate 4,383 of JBGSLE010000218.1, forward strand.
CCAAGATGGACGCGCTGGTCTAGGGCTGACGACCTCTCATCCGCATGGAGTAGACGCGGCATCTCGCCGCGTTGCGTCGGCCGCTCGTTTCGTTTTGACTCGTTTTTGGATATGCTTATAGTCAGCGGCTCGTTTTCGGGAAGCATTAACCTACAAAGGAGTTAAGATGAACAAGCTCACGATCAAGGATCTCAATGTCAAGGGCCGGCGCGTGCTGATGCGCGTCGATTTCAACGTGCCGGTCAAGGACGGCGTGGTCGGCGACGACACCCGCATCACGGCGGCGCTGCCTTCGATCAACTACGTGCTCGGCCAAGGCGGCTCGCTGGTGCTCATGAGCCACTTCGGCCGTCCCAAGGGAAAAGGCTACGAAGCCGAATTTAGCCTGAAGCCCGTCGCCGCCAAGCTCGAGCAGCTGCTCGGCAAGCCGGTGATTTTCGGCACCGATTGCGTCGGGGCCGAAACCCTCGCCCAGGCCAAGGCGCTCAAGCCCGGGCAGATCATGCTGGTGGAAAACACCCGTTTCTATAAGGAAGAAGAAGGCAAGGCCAAGCTGGCCGACGACGCCACCGAAGAACAGATCAAGGCCGCCAAGGCTGAGATGAAGGCCAAGCAGAAGGAATTCGCCAAGAAGCTGGCCGCGCTCGGCGACGGCGAAATCTACTGCAACGATGCCTTCGGTTCCGCGCACCGCGCCCACGCCTCGACCGCCATCGTCTGCCAATTCTACAAGCAGAACGCCGCCGGCTTCCTGATGGAAAAGGAGATCGAATACCTCGGCAAGGCGCTTGAAAAACCAGAACGTCCGTTCGTCGCCATCATCGGCGGCGCCAAGATTTCCGGCAAGATCGACGTCGTGACCAACCTGATGAACAAGTGCGACGCCATCCTCATCGGCGGCGGCATGGCCTACACCTTCTACAAGGCGCAGGGCAAGCCCGTCGGCAAGTCGCTGGTGGAAGCCGACAAGGTGGAACTCGCCGGCGAAATCCTCAAGCAGGCGAAGGCCAAGGGCGTCAAGCTCCTGCTGCCGGTCGACAACATCGTGGCCGACGCCTTTTCCGCCGAAGCCAACACGAAGGTGGCGGGCGAGAGCATCGAAGACGGCTGGATGGCGCTCGACATCGGCCCGAAGACGATCAAGTTGTACTGCAACGAAGTGGCCGGCGCGAAGACCGTCGTCTGGAACGGCCCGATGGGCTGCTTCGAAATGAAGCCGTTCGCCAAGGGCACCTTCTCGGTCTGCGAAGCGGTCGCGAAGTCTGACAGCATCAGCATCATCGGCGGCGGCGACAGCGTGGCGGCGGTCAACCTTTCGGGCGTGGCCGACCAGATGAGCCACGTTTCGACCGGCGGCGGAGCCTCCCTGGAATTCATGGAAGGCAAGCAGCTGCCCGGCGTCGTGGCCCTGACCGACAAGTAGGGCGTGGTTCCAACGCTAAAAGCAAAAGCTCCCGGCCCGGAAGGGCGGGAGCTTTTTTCGTGGGCGGCACAAAAAAAGACCGGCTGGATAAGCCGGTCTTTTCGCGCAAGGCGAACCTTGCAGCCTAGGCCACGCAGGCCTTGGCGGTCTCGACCACCTTGGTGAACCCGGACGGATCGTGGATGGCGATCTCGGAGAGCACCTTGCGGTTGAGGTTGAGGCCGGCCTTGGCGCAACCGTCGATGAAACGGCTGTAGCTGATGCCGTTCATGCGGCAGGCGGCATTGACGCGCACAATCCACAGGCGACGGAAGTCGCGCTTCTTGTGCTTGCGATGCACATAGGCCATGGCCTGTGCGCGATCGACGGCTTCCGTGGCCATACGGAAGAGCTTGCTACGGGATCCGCGGAAACCCTTGGCGAGTTTCAGGCGGGAGTTTCTTCTGCGGCGCGAGGCCGGTCCATTCGTTGCTCTTGGCATGATTCAATCTCCAGCAATTAGATGAAAGGCGTGATGCGCTTCATGTCCGCCTTGTCGACGAGTTCCGAGCCGCGCAGTGTCCGTTTCCGTTTCCGATTCTTGTTGGTCAAGATGTGGCTTCCGCCCGCATGGTTGCGCTTGAGCTTGCCGGTTCCGGTTACCCTGAACCGCTTCGCAGCACATTTCTTAGTCTTTGTCTTAGGCATGGTTGCACCGTTCGTTAGATAAATTCAGTCAATCACGGGATCGGTAGATCGCGCAAAAGAGGGGAATGTATAGGGGAACGCCCAATTCAAGTCTAGTGTTTTTTCAAACAAAACTGGGGCTCCGTCCGGGGGGTTCGCGCCTGCCGCGCAAACCGGAGCGGCGCGCCTCCGTCCAGGCAAAGCACCAACCGGCCGGGCGCCATCC
>JBGSLE010000219.1:0-3407 GCA_041740875.1 Pontiella sp.
GTGGCGCGCCCCGGCGCCGCGCTCTTTGTCTACACATTTGCCAGAAGCACGCTTGCCCGCGACGCGCTGCCCGTGGCCGGCGAATCGTTCGTCTTCACGCAATTTTCGGGCGCGCCGCAATGCTTTCTAACGGAGGCGGAACTCATCGAAGAACTCGACGCCGTTGGTTTCGCGCCGGAAGCCGGCCGGCCGATCAAGGAATATGCCCGGCCCCCAAACGGCAGCAAACCCGCCATCTACGAAGGGATATTCCGGTACCGCGGCGAACCGGCCCCGGAACAAGGGTGATTTGTCCGAAACCTCCAGGAAAATGGGCCAGCCCTTGAGTTATAGCATTTCCCTTCCCCCGCGCCCCCATCCCCCGTATTTGTCACGAACATGAACCGCTGAATCGTAGACGGAGCATCCCTGCTCCGTTGCGGCAGGAGGCAACCGGTCCGAAACGTAGACGCGACGCCCACGTCGCGTTCATTGCAGCCAAAAAAGCGACGAGATGTCGTTCTGCGGCAATCGTCCGATGCCGCCTCCGATAAAAACCCCAACCAAGGATTTCCAACCGCCGGGAGTTGCGGATAGAGTGCCCGGGTTTATGCGGCGTGCCCGGAATCGCCGCAGGTAGCGGGGCCAAGCCGAAACCAATGCGCGGTGAAAGTGGGACGAAACGGGATTAAAATTTGTTGGATAAGCCTTTATGGAGAGTGTTTGTGGGAATTGAAAATGAAAATAACGAATTGAGCGGCCTGACCACTTTTCAGAGGAGATAGAAGAAGAATTTTTGGAGCCAGAGGTGCAGAATTCCTCCAGCGGTGATGACACTGGAAATGATTAAGTGAGATTTATACAATTCATCAAATGAGGTCTTAGCCATGAAAACCTGTCTGTTGATCGTTTTGATATCTATACCGTCGTTAGGTCATAGCGGCTTTGTTGAGAGCTCTGAGGATCTGACAAAGAAGGAGCGGGTGTTCGTTGGTGACACGCACATAGAGACTTGGGTTCAGATTTCTAAAAATACGTATGCCAAACGAATCGATGAGCTATCTTCTCCAGACTACGGTTACATGTCGCTACTTGGTCAAATGTTCTATATATATAATAATTCGAAAAGAAAAACGGCATTTGTTGGGGGATCTTTAATAGCTGAGTTCAAGGATCTTAATGGGGATGGTTTCAGGGATTTGATCATAAGCGGAATGGTTGATTACCGGGGGGATAGTGACTTTTCTGTCGGCTGCAGGAAAGATGTTGTTTTTATATATTTGTGTGATAGTAAACTTGAAAAATACATCTTGAAATATAAAAAATCAGACTTTGATATAGAGGTGGAAAATGATCCGCATTTACAGTGGATGAATAAAAGAGTCAGCACTGCAATGCCTCCGGCACTCTGATTAACGAGTACGGGCAAAGAATCAGCCCGCCCATTGGGTCATTTTGATTAACGAGAACCAGAGGCGTGTTTGGAGTGAATGAATGAAGCGATGGATCGGGATGGCCGGAGGCGTGGCAGCGGCCGGGCTGGTGGCTTGTGGTGCGCGCTTCCCGACGGGAGCGCGCCGGTAAAGCGGAAGCGGCCTGCTTCCCAGGAAGCCCGCACTTACACCGATGGTCGGTCTTTCCGGGGATCTTTGGTTGGGCTGGTGGCTTGTGGTGCGCGCTTCCCGACGGGAGCGCGCCGGGAAAGCGGAAGCGGCCTCCTTCCCAGGAAGCCCGCACCACACCAGTACACCAGTGGTTCGGTCATGCCGGGGAATCGACCTCCATTTTATCGCCCAGGCACCCCCAACGGAACTGGTTTGCACCCGCCCGGAATTCTCTTATGGAAAAGCATTAGACTTGATCCCCCGGCTGATGCAACCTCTCGAAACAGATGCAGACTGGAGTCTGGTGGACTGTGATCCCTGCAACCAAAGGATTAGGAAGATGCACCTGAAGCAAAATACGGACTATGCGCTGCGCGTGCTGATGTACGCCGCCCGCAAACGGGACCAGCAGGTTTCCGCGCGCGAAATCAGCGACTTTTATGGCATCTCCTACAGCCACACCGTCAAGATCGTGAACAAGCTCGGCAAGCTCGTCTACCTCGACCTCCGGCGCGGCCGCTACGGCGGCGGAATCAATCTGGCGATGGATCCCGCCAACATCAACATCGCGACCGTGGTCAAGCAGTTCGAGAGCAGCCTCGACGTCGTCGAATGCTTCAATCCCGAAACCAATTCCTGCCCCATTTCCATCGAATGCAGGCTAAAGCATGTTTTCCAGACCGCCATGGAGGCCTTCTTCGCCTCGCTCGGAAACAAGACGCTGGCGGACTTGTTGCCGCAAAAAAACGCGTAGGATCCCCGGGATCCGGGGACGGGCTCACAGGCGCAGCTTGAAGTTTTCCATGAGCCCGGTTTCCCCCTCGGCCTTGCAGCGCTCGACGAGTTCCCGCTGCTCCTGCTCGGAGAGCGGCCGGAACCGTTTTACGGCCGGGAGGTTGTGCTCGATGTCGGCCATTTTCTCGATGCCGTTGAGCAGCGCGGCCACGGGCATGGAGAGGGCGAAATGGAGCGCCTGCTCTATCGATATCTTGTCGGGGATCACCTGGACCTTGCGGCCCGACTTGGGGCCGGATTTACCGGCGCCAAACAGGCCGCCGTTGGCCAGCGACTTCATGGCGAGCACCCCCATGTCGCGCGCCAGCATGGTCTGCATGGTGTTGGTGATGAAGCTGCGGTAGGAGGGGTCGGCGACGTTTACGGGCATCAGGCAGACTTCAAGGTCGTCGATCTCCTTTGCGAGCAGATGCCGGTGGGCTTCGAAATTGGAGTGGCCGGAAAAGCCGAGGTGGCCGATCATCCCCTTGGCCTTGTATTCGCGCAGCACGTCGAGCACCCCGGCGTCGAGGCGCTTGTCGGCGTCGTCCGCGCTCTGGATGGCGTGCATGAGGTAGATGTCGATATGGTCGGTCTTGAGGTTTTCGAACGACTGTTCGATCTGCTCGCGTGCGGCCGGCCCGGTTTTCCCCATCGTTTTGCTCATCAGGACAATATCTTGCCGGTATTTCGGCGTGAGGAAGCTCCCGTATTGCCGCTCGCTCTTGCCGTTCTGGTAGGCGCTGGCGGTATCGAAAAACCGCACCCCGTTCTGGATGGCGTATTCGATGATCTTCTGCACTTCGCCATCGTCGTTGTTCATGCCGAGATGCCAGCCGCCCGCGCCGGGTTTGGCCTTGTTGGCGCGGCGCGCGCCCATCGCGCCGAAATCCATCGCCTGAAGATCGACCTTGACGCCGATCGACTTCAGATCCTCGGCCAGCACGAGCGTGGCGACGTTCATGAACTGGATGTCGGTCGGGTGCAGGATGATGATGGGTGAGCCGTCATAGCCGGCCTCCTCCATCAGGCGCTTGGCCTTCGCCTTGT
>JBGSLE010000220.1:0-3275 GCA_041740875.1 Pontiella sp.
GGCGTCGCGAAGAGCTGCTCGACGCGATGCGCCGGATCACGCGCGATACCGACGGCGACGGCCGTCCCGACCAGTGGGGCTTCGCAATGACCGAGCCGCGCATGATCTACCAGTCGGTGATGGCGCAGTTCGGCGGCGCGCTGGTTTCGGCGGACGGGCGGACGTGCCTGATGGAGTCGCCGGAAAACCTCCGCACCATGGAGTTTTTCCACGGCTTGGTCCACCGGGAAAACGTCTGTCCGAAACCGCAAGGCACCGACGCCTGGGTGGGATTCCGCCGGGGCAAGGTCGGCATGGTCTTCGAAGGGGTTTGGATGCTGGGCGAGCTGGAAAAGTCGGGGCTCGAGTTTGTCGCCGCGCCCTTTCCGCAAATCGGCACCGGCCCGGGCGTATGGGCGGGGTCGCATGTGCTGTGTCTGTCGGCGGTTTCCGGGAACCCGCAGAAGGAGGCGTCCTGGCGGTTCATGAAGTATCTTTCAGACCACAGCCTGGAGTGGGCGAAGGCGGGGCAGATCCCGGCGCGCCGGAGCATCCGCGCAACGGAGGATTTCCAGGCGCTGGCGGTGCAGGGCGCCTTTGCGCAGGCGATCCCGGACCTCCTCTTTTCACCGCCGGTGCCCTACGTGCTCGAACTCGAAAACGAGCTTCGGCTGGCCGTTGAAAAGGTGATGCGCGGCAACGCCGCGCCTGCGGAGGCGCTGGGAACGGCCACGCGGAACGTGGAGAAGGCGATCGGCCGCATGGCCGGGGAGGGCGGGCTATGAAGGCCGAGTTCCTCCGCCGCTGGAGCGGCTACGTCTTTGCGCTTCCCTACCTGGCCCTGTTCCTTTTTTTCCTGGCCGGTCCGCTGCTGTTCGGCTTTGCGCTCAGCTTTTTCGACTGGGAGCTGCTCTCGTCCAGCCCGCCGGAGTTCGTGGGGCTGGGGAACTACCGGGAGGCGCTGCACGATCCCTATTTCTGGAAGGCGCTCAAGGCCACCTGCCTGTTTGTCGCGATGGCGGTGCCGCTGACGGTGGTGGCCGCCATGCTTTTGGCGCTCGGCGTCAACGCCTTGCCGCGCCGGCAGGGGTTCTACCGCGTCGCGTTCGTGCTGCCGACGATGGTCAACATCGCGGTGGCGGGGCTTTTGTGGCGCTGGTTCTACAACGATCAATTCGGCTTGTTCAATGCGCTGCTGGCGCGCTGGGGCATGGAGGTGCCGTGGCTGTCGGACAAGCTGGTGGCGCTGCCGTCGATCGTGCTGATGACCGTCTGGTGGACGTCGGGCACGACCTTCCTGATCCTGCTGGCCGGCCTCGGCCAGATCCCGCAGAGCTGCTACGAGGCGGCGGCCATCGACGGGGCGGTCGGCTTCCGCCGCTTTTTCCACGTCACGCTGCCGCTGCTCCGGCCGGCCCTGTTCTACGTGGCGGTCATGAACGTGATCGGCTCGTTCCAGGTCTTCGGCCAGAGCTACATCATCACCGGCGGCGGCCCCGAGCTTTCGACGCGCGTGCTGGTGCAATACATCTACGAAACCGCGTTCCGCAACTACCGCATGGGATACGGCGCCGCCTTGAGCTGGCTGCTCTTCCTCGCCATAGCGGCGGTCTCCGCCGTCCATTGGCTGGCGGAAAAAAGGAAGGGGGACTGAGCGATGCTGCACGCAGGCAAAGCCAAACTCTTCTTGCTCGAGGCGGTCTTGCTGGCGCTGGCCGTTGTGTTTGTGCTGCCGGTGCTGCTGATCTTCCTGACCTCGTTCAAGCCGGAACCGGAAATCATGGAATTCCAGGGAATGCTGCCGCAGGCTTGGACCGTTGGGAACTACCGCGTCCTGGTCGAAAACCAGGCGGAAATCCCGGTGCTGCAATGGTTGTTCAACAGCTTTTTCGTAGCGGTCTGCACCACCGTGCTGGTACTGGCGGCCTCCTCGCTCTGCGCCTATGCGCTGTCGCGGCTGAAGCTGCCTGGCCGCAAGTCGATGGTGGCGCTGATCGTGGGCACCATGATGGTGCCCGGCCAGATCCTGCTGGTGCCGGTCTACCTGATCCTCAACGGCCTGGGCTGGCTGGACAGTCCGCGCGCCCTGATCTTCCCCGCCGGGGCGGGCGGCTTCGGCGTTTTCCTGCTCTACCAGTTCTTCAAGGGCATCCCCAAGGACCTGGAGGATGCGGCCGCCATCGACGGCTGCTCCCGGCTGGGGATTTATTGGAACGTGGCCCTGCCGCTGTCGCGGCCGGCGCTGGCCGCGCTGGCCATCTTCACTTTTTCCGGCTCGTGGAACGCGTTTCTGGAGCCCTTGGTTTTCCTGGAGTCCATCGAGCGCTACACGCTGCCGGTGGGCATCGCGCTGTTCCAGTCTTCCTATACCATCGAATACGGCCTGCTCTTTTCCGTCTGCGTGGTCAGCACGCTGCCGGTACTGGTGGTCTTCCTGCTTTTCCAGAAGCACATCGCCAAGGGGATTTCGCTGCATGGGTTGAAGGAATGAGCCGCGCGCGGCGCGGCCAACCGCCGTCCAAGGTGCATTCGGGGATATGTTTTATGAGCAACTGGATATTCCCAGAATGCGACGGGTGTTGTCTGATGTATCAGGGCAGGGACTCCGTTTCCCCGGCCTGAAGGAACCGCATGCAAATAGAGACGACCCAATGGAAGCCCGCCGGCGCTAGGCTGATGACGGAATGGGGCGAACGGCTCGATCCCGGGCAGGCCTGGTGCGAATATCCGCGCCCCCAGCTGGTGCGCGAGCCGTGGCAAAACCTGAACGGCCTGTGGGACCATGCGATCCGGAGCCGGACCGCCCCGGCTCCTGCGCAGTACGACGGGCCGATCCTGGTTCCGTTCTGCCCCGAGTCCGCCCTCTCCGGAGTGGGCCGGCGGGTCTCGCCCGACGAGCGGCTTTGGTACCGGCGGATTTTCAGCATCCCGGAGGCATGGGAAGGCCAGGCCACCCTGCTGCACTTCGGGGCGGTCGATTTCGAGTGTACCGTCTGGGTCAACGGCGGCCTGGTCGGGCACCACCGCGGCGGCAGCATCCCCTTCTTATTCGACATCACCGATTTCCTTGGCCCCCGGCGAACAGGAGCTCGTGGTGTCGGTGTGGGATCCGACCAACACGGACGACCAGCCGCGCGGCAAGCAGGATCTTTCGCCGCAAGCGATCTGGTACACGCCGGTCACCGGAATCTGGCAGACGGTCTGGTTGGAGCCGGTCGCCCGGGAAAATTCGATCGAGGAGCTCCGGGCCACCCCCTTCCTGGACCAGGGCCGGATCCGGCTGCAGGCGATCGGCC
>JBGSLE010000221.1:0-5757 GCA_041740875.1 Pontiella sp.
TTTTTTCACACGGAGATAACGAAGGAAAGAAAGGGTGTTCCGAGCTGCTATAATGATCGTTTTGCATTGCTCTACTTCGTTTTCTTCGTTGCCTCTGTGTGAGGGTTCTTTGGTTAAAATGAGCTTAACTTAGTGCCATTCCGGACTGGCACCTTTTTCGCATTTGCAAGTTTGTGGATTCCATCTGGTCAAGGGGCTTATGAAAATAGGATTTTGCTGTGTTGCCTGCATGTTGGTAGCCGCTTCGGTACATGCCGATGGCCAGGTGCTGTACGAACAGGGCACGGCTTGTTTTTCATCCAATCCGGCAAAGGCCTTGGATCTATTTGTCCAGGCTGCCGACGAGGGCTATGTTTCTGCCATGGCTGGTGCGGGGCATTGCTTTGAAAAGGGTATCGGGACTCCGGTCGCTTACGCCAAGGCGATTGCATGGTATGAAAAGGCTGTCGCCCAAAACGCGCTCCCTGCCTGCGAGGGTCTTGCCCGCATCTATGCGTCCTGTCCGGATCCAGAGTTCCACAATGGCGAAAAGGCGGTGAGGTATGCCTCCGCCGCAGCCCGAAAAAAACCGAGCGATGCTAATGCACTGGCCCTTTTGGCATCGGCGTACGCGCGGAACATGAATTTCGCGGAAGCCATGAAAGTGCAGTCCATGGCTGCCAAGAAAGCTGGATTGGCGGACTTGGAAAGACACAAGGAACTGATTGATGCGTATGAAGCGGGTACGCCGTTTCCTGCTCAGGCATCCCAAGAGTGGATTGAGGGAGCGGCGGAACAAGGCTCGGCCTGGGCCATGATCCAATTGGCGGCTTCGCATGGGGAGGATTCTTCGTTGCCTGACCAGGAAAAGGCGCGATTTTGGTATGACCGCGCCGCAGCAAGCGGCTCCTCTTTTGGTGCGCTCATGGCAGGAAAATACGCATGGAATGGATACGGAGGTTCAATCGATAAGAATGCGGCGCTCAGGCATTTTACAAATGCCGCAAAAGGAGGACTTGAAGAGGCTTTGTTCTGGGCAGGATATGCATATTGCTGCATAGGCGCCGGAAAGGGTGATCTTGACAACGCTTTGAACTATTTTCAACGCATGGATATAGGCCAAGACCAGCTTGCAAAAGCCTTTCTTCTGAAACTGCAAAATTCAAACTGGCGAAGCGGCATACCCAAGCAAAGCGTTGAAGAGCTATACAGTGCAGGAAGAATGTGGGAATCGGATAGAATCGTAGCGGATCAGAATGACCCTACGGGACAGCATGTTCAAACGCTAGAGGCAGATAAACTCGAATCGCTTATATATTACCTTATAGCCGCCGAAAAAGGTCATAAACTTGCCGCGAAGAAAGTTTATGATCTTTTTAATGATGGGGCAGAGCAGGTAGAGCCGGATCCGGATCGTGCCCAGATATGGGCACACAGGTTGAAATTAATGGGAGTAAAGGTGAAGGGATCAGTCCCGAATGGCACTAAGTTAAGCCCCTGAACCATGATTCCGCCAACATGAAATTCCTGCTCCGGAATGGAATGCTTATCTTGCAAGACTTGTATTGATATGCGAATAATTCGCATGAAAACAACAACCCCAGGGGCAGAGGTCAGTCCTGAATGGCACTAAGTTAAGGCGGTTGTGCCCGAAATTACGGCTTTTCGGTTCCTGCTTCCAGACGGGCTGCCCGAGAGTGTATCCATCAATAATTCCCTTGTCCTGCGGGTTTCGATTGCCTCTTACGGTCTCCGCAACTTAATGATTCAGCCGAGCCCGCTTCTACCCCTGAATAGGCGGGAAATTGGCTTAACTTAGTGCCATTCAGGTCAGTCCTATAAAATGATGTTTTCTGTGTGGTCGGGAACGAACAACGCTGATCCGTTACCTGTGCCAGCGAAGGAGCTCAAATGATGACTCGAAAAACGATAATACTGTTGATGCTGGCATCGCTCGTAGTCGGCGAGGCCACAGCAAAGCCGATACAGACTTCGGTAAGCGATCGTGGCACCTTGATACGCGGTGACCGGGAGGTGTTTCCTTTCGGCATCTATCATGTGTCGTGGATTGGGGAGCGCTATGGAAAGGATCGCTTTCTGGATATGCTCGCTATGCAGGGAAACGGCCTGGGCATCATGAAGACTTCCCTCGATCCCACGAGCCGAGAATCGGACCTCGCGTTGCTGGACGGCGCCGCCGAACGCGGGATGGGAATAATGGCCGAACTCTACCTGCCATCGCTCGGCCTGCTCATTGATCGAATGAAAGAGTACCCGGCCGTGATCTCCTGGCAAATCGGCGACGATTTCAATGTCACCAATTCGAAAAACTACTGTTCTCCTCAACTTCTCAGAGAACGGCATGAACTTGCGAAAAAACACGATCCCGGGCACGTAACCTATGCAAGCGGGGGATCGGCCCTTGTGGAATGGTATCGCTCCTTCAAAGACTACCATGGGTGCGTTGACATGATTGGCATCCAGTGCTACCCGGTGGGCAATAAGACGGATTTTCCCGCACCGGTACTCCTGGAACGCTGCCACCAGTTGTTCAAAGCGAGGGTAAAAGAACTTGAGGAGTCAAAGATCGTCCCGATTGCCAACCTGCAATCGTTTTGCTGGAAGAAAAAGAAGGGCATCTTCCCTACTCCTTCTGAATCCAGAAACATGCTCTATGGCGCTCTGGCCGCTGGCGTAAAGGGCGCGCTGTATTACACATTCTACGATGGCCAGAACATGGAAGGGAATGTCACGTTAGACCTACAAGCCCCGGAGCTGTGGGAGGAAATAGGGAGACAAGCACAGGAGCTTGTTACATTGGAGCCCTTTCTGCTTCACGGGATCCATCAAGAAATCAGATCGCATAGCGAGCGAATACATATTTCCAGCTGGACGAAGGACAAGGACAGAATTCTTGTCATCTTCAATACAGATAGAAAAATAGCTCACGAGCTTGAGGCGGAAATTCCCGATTCATTGAACGCGCACGCGAAACCCCTGTTTGCGAATAGGCCTGCCGGATTGGAGCTGGTGAACGGAGCTTTACGTGGGACAATAAAACCGGAAGAGGTCCACGTGTATGCCGTCACAGGGACCGGACCGGAAAATTCACCTGATAAGAAATAGTCGCCCTATTTCTGGCAGGTGATTCAAGACGCGGAGCAGGAATCCCGTCTATGTTTTTTTGTTTTGCCATTCCCTTTGGTCATTGGCTCTGCGGGCGGCCCGCCCGGCGGTCGAGCCCTACTTTTCGGAGCAAGGATCGGACGAAACGCAGCAGGATGTTTCGTCTACGCAAAAAGGCGCCCCGGTTGGAGCGCCTTTTTTGCTTTCTACCGCGATCCGGCTACTTGCCCAGGCAGTCGGCGAGGTCGGCCTCGACGGTGGTGGTCGGGGCGATGCTGAAGTTTTCGATGAGCACCTGGAGCACGGCCGGCGTGATGAACGCGGGCAGGGTCGGCCCGACCTTGATGTTCTTGATGCCGAGGTTCAGCAGGGTGAGCAGGATGCAGACGGCCTTCTGCTCGTACCACGAGAGCACGAACGAGAGCGGCAGGTCGTTTACGCCGCAGCCGAAGGCGCTGGAGAGCGCGACGGCGATCTGGATGGCGGAGTAGGCATCGTTGCACTGGCCGATGTCGAGCAGGCGCGGAATGCCGCCGATGTCGCCGAAGTCGAGCTTGTTGAAGCGGAACTTGCCGCAGGCGAGCGTGAGGATCGCGCAATCCTGCGGAACGGCTTCGGCGAAGTCGGTGTAATAGTTGCGGCCGGGCTTGGCGCCGTCGCACCCGCCGATAAGGAAGAAGTGTTTCAGGGCGCCGCTCTTGACGGCGTCGATCACCTGCGGGGCAACGCCGAGGACGGCGTTGTGGCCGAAACCGGTGAGGATGGTTTTTTCCGGTTCGGTTGCGGCAAAGCCGGCGGCGGCAAGCGCGGCTTCGATGACCGGCGCGAAGTTGCCGTCGGAAAGGTGCTGCACGCCGGGCCATTGGACGAGGCCGGAGGTGAAGATGCGGGCCTTGTAGTTTTCCTTCGGCTTCTGGATGCAGTTGGTGGTCATGAGGATCGAGCCGGGGAAGGCTTCGAATTCCTTGCGCTGGTCCTGCCAGGCGCCGCCATAGTTGCCGACGAGGTGCTTGTATTTCTTCAGTTCGGGATAGCCGTGGCAGGGGAGCATTTCGCCGTGGGTGTAGATGTTGATGCCCTTGCCTTCGGTCTGCCGGAGCAGCAGTTCGAGATCCTTGAGGTCGTGGCCGGAGACGAGGATCGCCTTGCCCTTGACCGCGGTGATGCGGACGGGGGTCGGGACGGGGTGGCCGTAGGTGCCGGTGTTGGCGGCGTCGAGCAGGCCCATGACGGTCAGGTTGACGGCGCCCACCTTCAGCGCGAGGGCGACGAGGGCATCGACGGCCGGGGCCGGGTTGAGCAGGAAGGCGAGCGCTTCGTGGAAGAAGGCGAAGACGGAGTCGTCTTCCTTGCCGAGGAGATAGGCGTGGTCGGCGTAGGCGGCGGTGCCCTTCAAGCCGTAGAGGATCAGCTCCTGGAGTCCGGTGACGTCCGGGCCGAGGGTGTTGAAGCGCTTTTCAATGCCCACCTCTTCGCCTTGGGAGATCAGGCCGTCGAGATCGTTCGGCAGCTGCCACTTGCCGCCGAGTCCCTTGAGCAGCTGCACGCCGCGGGAGATGATGCCGGCGATGTCGTTGGCGTCGAAGTTGACGTTGGTGACGGTGGTGAAGAGGCCTTCCATGACAAAAAGGTCGGCTTCGCGGGTGGTTTTTCCGGCCTGGCGGGCGGCATGGGCCTTTTCGGAAATCTGCTTGCAGATATAGACCAGCAGGTCTTGCAGGGCGGCGGTTTCGGGATCCTTGCCGCAGACGCCGAAGGAGGTGCATCCAGTGCATTGGCTGGTTTGTTCGCATTGGTAGCAGAACATGTTCATTTCATTTCTCCTGGTTGAGGGTTCTTGTTTCAAACGATGCGACCATTATGCAGATCGCATGGGAGCAATCCTTGACGCGCATCAAGAAGGGCGTCTTTTTTTCATGCGGCGTTCACCTTGATGTTTTTGAGCCGGAGCACGTCGTAGGAGTAGGTTTCGCGGACAACGACGACCAGGCAGGCCAGTATCGGCACCGCCAGGACCAGTCCGAGCGCGCCGAGCGCCATGGTGACCAGCAATTGGAAAACCAGCAGGAAGCCCGCAGGAATATTGAGCTGCGCCCGCACGACCTGCGGGGTGATGACGTTGCTCTCCAGGAACTGGATGAAGAGGTAGGCCGGGATGTAGAGCAGCAGTTTCGGGGGTTCGGAGTAGGCGAGGGTGAAGATGGCGATCGGAAGGATCGGCAGCACCGCGCCAATGTTGGGGATGAAGGTGGCGAAACCGGCGAACAGCGCCACGACCATCGCGTTGGGCAGCCGCAGGATGACGCCGAGCACCAGCCAGACGAGCAACACGATCACGGTGAACGAAAAGAGCTGGGCGTGCAGCCACTTGGTCAACGTGGCGTAGAGCGTGCCGAAGATCTGCTTCGCGCGGGCGTGGCGCTTGAGCGGAATGAGGTAGAGCAGGGCGACGAGGTAGCTCTTGGGGTCGAGCAGGAAGAAAACGGCGATGAAGAGCACCAGGCCGAGGTTGAACAGGATGCCCGCCGCCAGCCCGATGCCGCCGAGCAGGTCCGGCGCGATCGCCATCCCGGATTTGACGGCCCATGCGGCCATGTTCCGGACGGCGCCGGGATCCATCGCAGCGGTATCGCCGGCGGGCTTGATGGGCGG
>JBGSLE010000222.1:0-2237 GCA_041740875.1 Pontiella sp.
TGCACCGCAAGGCCGGGATCGACACCATCCGCCTCTTCGCCGGCGAACCCTACGAAAAGCAATTCATCAAATTTTTCCGCCAACGCGCCCAACGCCGATAACCATGCAGATTCCAGAAACCATCTCGCGCAAAGGTGCAACGACGCAAAGACATCGGGCAATTTCGGCCTTCGCGCCTTTGCGCCTTTGCGCGATGCTCCTTCTCTTGGTTGGCTGCAAAAAGGAGGCGGCGAAATCCTACCCGCAGGACCGGTTGACGGTGGAATATTCGGTGGATCGCGAAACGATCCAGATCGGCGATCCGATCGAGCTGGTCGTAACCGCCTGGTTCCCGACCAACGGAACCCTGGCGTTGCCGGAAATCGGCCGCGAAAAGGATGTCGTGTTGCTCAAGCGCGATTGGCAGGACGTTCCGCGCACCGACGGGCTGACGCAAACCGAGACCCGCTACTCCATCACCTCGTTCCGGCTCGGCCAGCACGTGGTCTCCACCAATTCCATCTCCTGCACAGTCGGCGACGAAACCTTCGCCACCAACTTTCCGGCCATTGTGCTGACGGTTGAATCGGCGCTCGGCCCCGACGCCTCCTCCGAGATCGCCGATATCAAACCGGTGCAAAAACTACCGGGCCGCGTGCCGCCGTGGCTCTGGATCACGGTTGGATCGGCGCTGGTCGCCTTTCTGGTGGGCTGGATCACCTCCAAGCTGTGGAAGCACCGCGAGACGATCCTCCCGAAAGCCCCGCCGATCCCGCCGCACACCATCGCCTTCCGGGCGCTGGCGGCGCTCAAGCAAAAGGGGCTGCTCGAAAAGGACGAATGCGAGCCGTTCTACACCGAGCTTTCCTTGATTCTGCGCACCTACCTCGAAGGCCGCTTCCACCTTAACGCGCCCGAGGAGACCACCGAGGAGATCGTCGCGGAGATGAGCCGCTCGCCCGAACTCGGCGGCATGCAGCGCAACATCCTCCAGGACTTCATGCGCCAGGCCGACATGGTCAAGTTCGCCAAAGGCCATCCCGATCGCGCCACCATGGAATCGGCCTTTGAAACCACCCGGCAGTTTGTCGAGGAAACCAAGGTGGTCGGTGAAGCCGCCCCGCAAATCGGAAATCGGAAATCGGAAATCGGAAATTCCTAATGCGCCTTGCCTCTCCATATTTCTTGTTGCTGCTCCTGCTGATCCCGCTGCTGGTCTGGCTGCGCGGGTTCATGCAGCGCAAGCGGTCGATGCAATTCAGCAGCGGCGCCGTACTCAAGGATCTACCCAAGAGCTGGCGCGTGCGGTTGCAGCCGATCCTGCCGGTGCTCTACGCGGCGGGGCTGGCCAGCCTCGTGGTCGCCCTCGCCCGCCCCCAGCGCGGACTGGAAGACAGCCGCGTGCGTACCGAAGCGGTCGATATCATCCTGCTGATCGACCTCTCGGAGTCGATGGAAACGATGGATTTCGAAAAATTCGGACGGCGCATGAGCCGCCTCGATGCCTCGAAAAACGTCATCGAACGCTTCCTGGAAAAACGGCCCAACGACCGCATCGGCATGGTCGGCTTCGCCACCCTGCCCTACGCCGTCGCCCCGCTCACCCTCGACCACGGCTGGCTGGTGCAACGCATGAAAGGGCTGCATACCGGCATGCTCGACGGCTCGCGCACCGCCATCGGCGACGGCATCGCCTCGGCCATCAACCGCCTGCGCGAGAGCGAAGCCAAGAGCAAGGTCATCATCCTTCTGACCGACGGCGCCAACAACTTCGGCACGCTCTCTCCCGAAAACGCCGCCAGCGCGGCGGAGGCGGTCGGCATCAAGATCTACACCGTCGGCGCCGGCGGAGCGCGTAGCGGATTTTTCATGCAGCGCCAGGAGGTCGATGAAACCTCGCTGCAAAAAATCGCGCAAACCAGCGGCGGCAAATTCTACCGCGCGCGCGACCTTGAAACCCTCGAAGCCGTCTACGCCGAAATCGACCTGTTGGAAAAGACGGAGATCGAAGTCCAGAGCTACACCCGCTACGAGGAGAAGGCGGCCGGATGGATCTTGGTGGGCATTCTGTTGCTGGCAACAGAACAGTTGTTGAACTTAACGAAACTGGGGAGGCTGCCGTAGCGTGAGGCGTGAAGATTGAAGCGTGTAAGAAATCACGCCTCACGGCTCACTCGTCAGTAACCATGAAATGGCATGATCCAGACATCCTGTTGTGGTTGGCGGTCCTGCCCGTCTTGCTGGTGGTCTCGGGCCTG
>JBGSLE010000223.1:0-8029 GCA_041740875.1 Pontiella sp.
ATCCGCTGCCCGGACGAAGCGGCCGCCGCGCGCATGATCCAGCTGGTGGCCGCCACGCGCGACCGCAAGGATTCGGTCGGCGGGGTGCTGACCTGCGTGGCCGAGAACATTCCGGCTGGTTTGGGCGAGCCCGTGTTTGACCGGATGGAGGCGAAACTCGCGCAGGCGATGCTTTCGATTCCCGCCACCAAGGGGTTTGAGATCGGTTCGGGTTTTTCCGGCGCGCGCATGTTTGGCTCGCAGCACAACGACCCCTTCGAGCTAAAGGCCGACGGACGACTAGGCACCCGCACCAATTTTAGCGGGGGCGTGCAGGGCGGCATCTCGAATGGCGAACCCTTGGTGTTCCGGGTCGCCTTCAAGCCGCCGGCAACCATTGGTCTGGCGCAGGAGACGGCCTCGTTCGACGGCGAAACGACGGTGCTGGAGGCCAAGGGGCGGCACGATCCGTGCGTGGTTCCGCGCGCGGTTCCGATCGTCGAGGCCATGGCCGCGCTCGTGCTGATGGATCTCGCGCTCCGCCAAAGCTACCGCAATGCCTAGCCTTCCAAGGGTGGTATGACCCCAGCCCCACGCCATAGCCCCGCGCCCCGGTCTTTCCATGTGATGGCCAAGCCCATCGGCCCGCTTTGCAACCTCGATTGCGCCTACTGCTTCTACCTGGAAAAGGAGAAGCTTTTCCCGGCCGGCGAAAACTACCGGATGAACGACGAGGTGCTGGAAACATTTGTGCGCAAGTATATCCAGGGCCAGCACACCCCGGAAATCCAGTTTGCCTGGCAGGGGGGCGAGCCGTCGCTGATGGGGCTGGACTTTTTCCGCAAGGTCGTCGCCCTCCAGCGCCGCCATGCAGGCGGCAGGACGGTACACAACGCCTTCCAGACGAACGGAACCAACCTCGACGACGAATGGTGCCGCTTTTTCGCCCAGGAGCGGTTCTTGGTTGGGCTGAGCCTCGATGGTCCCGAACCCATCCACAACCGCTACCGGAACGACCGGGGCGGCAAGGGTTCGTTCGACCGGGTGATGGCCGGGCTCGATGCGCTGAAGCGGTGGCGGGTCGAATTCAACACGCTGACCTGCGTGACGCGCCAAAGCCCCGACGAGGCGGAGGAGATCTACCGCTTTCTGAAGCAGCAGGGCGTGGCCTTCATGCAGTTCATCCCGATCGTCGAGCGGGCGGGGGATCGCGCCGCCCATGCGATCGGCCTCGAACTGGCGGTTCCGCCGGATCTGCGCGCGGCCGGCGGCACTCCAAGCACGATGATGCCGTGGTCGGTTTCTTCGGATGGGTTCGGCCTCTTCTTGTGCAAGGTGTTCGACGAGTGGATCAAGGCCGATGTGGGGCGCGTGTTCGTGAACATATTCGATGTGGCGCTCAGCGCCTGGTGCGGCATGGAACCCGGCCTCTGCACCTTTGCCAAGCGGTGCGGGCAGGCGGTGGCGCTGGAGCACGACGGCGGCGTCTATTCCTGCGACCATTATGTCTATCCCACCTATTTCCTGGGCAACATCGTCGACCAGTCGTTGGAGGAGATGGTTTATTCCCCGGCGCAGGTGAAGTTTGGCAATGACAAGCAGGATGCGCTGCCGCGCTACTGCCGCGAATGCGAATTCCTCTTCGCCTGCAACGGCGAATGCCCTAAGCACCGCTTTCTGGAAACACCGGACGGAGAACCGGGATTGAACTATCTCTGCGCCGGGTATAAAAGATTCTTCAGCCACATCGACCCGGCCATGCGCCAGATGGCGGCGCTGGTCGCAAGCGGCCGGCCCGCAACGGAGATCATGGGCGCGAAAACCGCGTCGGAAAACGTGCCGGCGGCGGAGGGTGCCGCAGGCCGCAACGACCCGTGCCCCTGTGGCAGCGGAAGGAAATTCAAGAAGTGCTGTGGAAGGTAGGCGCATGAGCGAAGAGCAAAACCCGATTTTGGTGAATGGCGAAGAGGTGTCCGAGGCGATGGTGCACCAAGAGCTTCAAATGCTGCGGGAGCGCTATGCCCGCGAGCTCTCCCCCGAGGAGATGCAGCGGCGGCAGGCGAAGATTGAATCGGACGCCCGCGAAAACGCCGTCGAGCGCCTCCTGCTGATGCAAAAGGCGCGCACGGTGGTGGAGAACGTTCGGCCTACGGAAATCGAGGCGCGGTTTGCCGCCCTCCAAAACCAGCATGGTGGCGCCGAATCCTTTGCGGAGCGCTTCGAACTCCAGCCCGGCGACGAGCAGCGGATCAAGGAAGACATTGCCGATGGCGTCCGGCTGGAAACATTTTTCGACCTCGTCTGCAAGGAGGTGCCCCGTCCGGTCGAGGCCGATTCCCGGGCCTACTACGAGGCGCATCCGGCGGAGTTCATGGTTCCCGAAACGGTCCATGCCGCGCACATTGTGCAGCATCCCTCCATGCATGCGCCCACGGAACGGGTCTATGCCGAATTGCTCAACGTGCGCGAACGCCTCAGGAACGGGGCCGATTTCGAAACCGTTGCAAAGGAATGCTCCCATTGCCAGGACGGGGGGCACGACCTCGGCTATTTCGCCCGCGGGCAGATGGTCGAATCGTTCGAGCGGGTGGCCTTCGCCACGCCGGTCGGGGAAACCAGCGATGTGTTCCAGACGGAGTTTGGCTACCACATCCTCAAGGTGTTCGACCGCCGGCCGGCGGCGGCCCGGCCCTTCGAGGAGGTCCGCTACGACATCGAAGGCATGCTATTCGACGAGCGCAAGAACGAGGCCATCGGCGCCGTGGCCGACGAGCTGCGCGCGCAGGCGGATATCCGGAATCTCATGGTGGTGGAAGCGTGATTATGGGCGAAGGGTTTATCCATCTTGCGTTCATGGGCGTCGGCGGCTCGGAATTCATCTTCATCATGCTGGTGCTGCTGATGATGTTCGGCGCCAAGGACGCCCCGCGCATTTTCCGGAAGCTCAACGAAATCTTCAACCAGATGCGCAACACGGCCGACGGCTTCAAGCGGGAAATCATGTACGGCGATCTGAATACGCCGAAAGCGCCGCGCGCGCCGGATGCCCTCGAGGACGACGAAGCGCACTACGAGGACTACGACTATTCGTCCGACTACCTAGATGAAGAAATACAGGCCGCCCGGGATGAAGCAACAGAGAGCGCCGAGGTCTTCGAGTCGCTGGAAGGCGATCTGGAGCAGGCCGACAACGGGGGCGGGGATGTTCCAAAAACTTAAATCGCTCACGAGCCGCTTTCGCTACGACGACAGCGAAATGCCGTTCCTCGAACATTTGGAGGAATTCCGCAAGATGGTGATCCGCGCCTTCGCGGCCTTGGCCATCGGGATAACGCCCTGCCTCTTTTTCGCGGACCGCCTGATCATGGTCCTGCGCGCGCCGGCCGAACCCTACATTGAAAAAAGCGCCAGCGAGGTGTTGGATGCCGGCATGCGGCTGCGCATTCCGCAGGCGGCCTTGGAGGAGCGCGCCTTGGTTGCGGGCGAGGGCGGCCAATCCTACTACGAAGTCGAGGCCTCGGTTTTGCTGCCCCCGGACGCCGACAGCAAAAAAGGCGTGATCCGCCTCCAGTTTTCCGAACCCTCGGCGGCCATCAAGATGTGGCTCACGGTGGCCTTCTTCGGCGGCCTTTTGCTGAGCCTGCCCGCGCTCGTCTTCATCATCGGGCTGTTTGTCATGCCCGGCGTGCGGGATCTGGAACGCCGGGCGATGGTGCGCATTTCGCTCTTTTCCGGGGCCCTGTTTGTCGCCGGGGTGGCGATGGGCTATAAGATCACCCTGCCGCTGGCCTTGGGATTGATGTTGAAAATCGGCGGGCAGCTGGGCGGCGAATCGATCTGGTTCTACAACAAATACATCTCCTTCTGCCTCCAGCTGCTGCTCGGATTCGGCCTCGCCTTCCAGCTGCCGGTCGTCATCCTCATCCTGGGGAAGATGGGGTTGGTCAACTCCACGCAGCTGCGCGAAAAGCGGCGCCATGTGATCATCGGCCTTCTGATTGTCGCCGCACTGCTCACGCCGCCCGATGTGATGACCCAGCTTCTTATGGCGGTTCCCTTGATTGTGCTCTACGAGTTCTGTATATGGTTCCTGCACTTTAGCGGGAACCGCGAAGCGTCGGCGCAGGTGGACGAGGCGGAAACCGCGCAGGCCGAGGCGGACAACGAGGAAAAACGCGCAAGCGAGGAGTAGGGAAATGTATACGTTTGGATTTTTGGGGATGCCGGGACATTCGGAAATTCTGTTGATCGTCTTTGTCATCCTGTTGTTGTTCGGGGCCAAGAAGCTGCCCGAACTCTCCCGCGCGCTCGGCAAGAGCCTCGGCGAATTCAAGAAGGGCCAGCGGGAGGGTGCGGATCCCGACAAGGCGGACGAGATCGAGAAGAAGGAAATCGCGTCGGGCAGCGAAGCCGACCCCAAGAAATAGGGGCGGGATCCCATGGCTGAAAAAAAACGCATCGAACTCGCCCCCGAAGAGGAGCGCGAAAACTCGCAGGCCGTGCTTGCCCACGTGCTGCCCTTCGCCATCTGGCTGACCATGATGGTCTGGCTGGATAATCCCGTCTGGAACTACACGGCGCGCACGGTCGGCGGACTGGCCCTGCTGGCCTTTTTCCGCCCGTGGCGCTGGTATGGACGCCCATCGCTCCGGAACATTCCGTCCGGCATCGGCGTGGGGGTGCTGATCTTCGTGGTGTGGGTCGGCTTCGAAACCCCCTGGGTGGTTGAAAACGCACCGGCCGTGACGGAGTGGTATGACCGGCTGTTTGTCGATTTGACCAAACCCTTCAAGCTGCGGGATGTGTTCGATCTGGGCAATGGAACCATGGTGCCCTACGAAGTGATCGAGGAGGGCGAGCATGCAGGCCGCCACGTCTACGACCCCGTCGTGACCGGTCCGCTGACCTTTTGGATCCACATGTTCGGAACCTCCGTGGTCATCGCCGTCATCGAGGAGTTTTTCTTCCGCGGGTTCCTCTACCGCTGGATGATGGGCAGCCCGTTCTTCAAGATCGACGCCGGCAAGCTGCACTGGCCGATGCTGCTGCTGATCTCCGTCTTCTTCGGCGTCGAACACTTCGAGTGGATGGCCGGCATTGTCTGCGGCATCGCCTTCGGGCTGCTCTACATCAAAACCCGCGACATCTGGGCCGCCATCGTCGCCCATGCGACCACCAATTTCCTGCTGGGGCTCTACGTCGTTAAGTACAACGCCTACCAGTTTTGGTAGCCGTCCGGCGGGTTAGTTTTCCGAGGGTTTCCCGGCCGGACGTGGAGCCCGCGTGTGTTCCTTGAAAAAGCGGACGATGAGCGCCGGCGCTTCGCTTGGGTATTTGTGGGTGCCAGGGGAAATCAGCGAAACGAACGGGGTGCCGATTTTCGACGGATAGAGCGTTCCGACCAGGTTGCCCGCCGAAGCCCACGGTTCGCCCTCCGCCGCGCAGCCATTCACGTTGCGCACATGCCGCATCATCAGCTCCTGCCAGGCATATTTCACCAACGTATCGTTGGTTCCGGCCACGTGCAGCGCCGGTTTGGGCGTAAGCCCGAGCGAAGAACGGCTGGCCGCCGAGGCCGACGGGGCCATCGCCGCGAAGAGGTCGCCGCGCGCCGCCCAGAGGCAATAGGTGAATCCGCCGCCGTTGGAGTGGCCGGTGCTGTAGACGCGGTTGGTATCGAACTGTCCCAGCAGCGAGGCATGCACCGCATCGAAAAACCGCAAATCCCGGTTGGCGGGATCGTCCGGCTTCGAATTCCAGCCGTTCTTCTTCCCCTCCGGATCGGTCAGCTGGCCGGGCGTCGGCAGGCCCTCCATATAGACCACGACCGCCTCCGGCCACAGCTCGTGCATCCGGAAACTGCGCGCGGCGTTGCGCATGTTGCCGCCGTGGCCGTGGAATGCATACACCAGCGCCGGGGCGGTGGAATTCGTCGCTTCCGGATGCCAGACCAGCGCCTTCCGGGCCTCGCCATCAACCATCCAATCGCGTTGCTCCAGCCCGGCCGATGCCGTACCCGCGCTCAACAAAAGCAACAACACCGCCGCAATGCCTGTCCGTTTCATGGGGTTCCTTTCCTGGTAGAATTCGGCTATAAACGCCCATTCGACGCCCCATATTGCATGGCCGTTGAAAAACCGTTGCGCCTGCAATGCGCTTTCATGGTTTATTCCCAAAAACCGCTTGCAATGGGGCGGGGCGGCAACTATCTTCACGCCTCTTCTTTTTGCGGAAAGGTGGCTGAGTGGCTTAAGGCAGTGGTTTGCTAAACCGCCGTACTGGGTTAACCGGTACCGGGGGTTCGAATCCCCCCCTTTCCGCCATTTTTTTTTAGGGGGATGAGAACCCCAGGGTTCGACGCGAGCCCCGCGAGCGAGGCTGGCGCGCAGCGACGGCCCCGCAGGGCCAGCCGAAGGCTAGGCAATCCCCCCCTTTCCGCCATTTTCTTTTTTCGCGGAAGCTCCCCCCTGTAGGTTTTGGCGTGCGTCCGGCTTTGTCGGATTTGGGGTTGATTCAAACCCTGAAAAGCGATTCCCTACAACGCTTTAACCCGTGGCAACGATATCGTTGCTTTTTTGGAAACAAGGTTTAACGGAAAGCACTCCCTATGAGCGACAAGGCGAAAATCATCTACACGATCACCGACGAAGCCCCGGCCCTGGCCACCTATTCGCTGCTGCCGATCATCGCAGCCTACACGGCGGCGGCCGGCGTGGCGGTGGAGCCCCGCGATATTTCCCTGGCGGGCCGCATCCTCGCCAGCTTCCCTGATTTCCTGGCCGAATCGCAACGGGTGCCCGACGCGCTGGCCGAACTGGGCGAACTGGCCACCAAGCCGGATGCAAACATCATCAAGCTGCCGAATATTTCCGCCTCCATCCCCCAGCTGCGAGCCGCTATCGCCGAACTTCAGGCCAAGGGCTTTGCGCTCCCCGATTATCCCGAAAACCCGGCTTCCGGCGCCGAAAAAGCCATCAAGGCGCGCTACGACAAGATCAAGGGTAGTGCCGTAAACCCCGTGCTGCGCGAAGGCAACTCCGACCGCCGCGCCGCCGCCGCCGTCAAGCAATACGCCAAGCACCATCCCCACCGCATGGGCGCGTGGTCGGCCGATTCGAAATCGGTGGTTTCCAGCATGCCCGGCAACGATTTTTACGGCAACGAAACGTCGGGCACGGTTCCGGCGGCCACGACGGTCCGGATCGAGCTGGCAACGGTCGGCGGCGAACCGGTGGTGCTGAAGGACAACCTCAAGCTCCAGGCGGGCGAAGTGTTCGACGGGACCTTCCTCTCCGTCCGGGCGCTGCGTGAATTCCTGGCGGAGCAGATCGCCACAACGAAGCCGGCGGGCACGCTCTTTTCGCTGCACATGAAGGCGACCATGATGAAGGTTTCCGATCCCATCATCTTCGGCCATTGCGTCTCGGTCTTCTTCAAGCCGGTCTTCGAAAAGCACGCCGCGACCTTGGCAGCGCTGGGCGTCGATGTGAAAAACGGCCTGGGCGACCTCTACGCCAAGATCGAATCGCTGCCGGCCGAGCAAAAGGCCGCGATCGAAACCGACATCGCCGCCGTCTACGCCGACGCGCCCGACATCGCCATGGTCGATTCCGGCAAGGGCATCACCAACCTGCATGTTCCCAGCGACGTCATCGTCGACGCCTCCATGCCCGCCGCCATCCGCGCCTCCGGCCAAATGTGGAACAAGCAAGGCAAGCAGCAGGATACCAATTTCATCATCCCCGACCGCTGCTACGCCGGCATCTACCAGGAAACGATCGACTTTTGCAAAACGCACGGCGCGTTCGACCCCGCCACCATGGGCAGCGTCCCGAACGTCGGCCTCATGGCGCAAAAGGCCGAGGAATATGGCTCCCACGACAAAACCTTCGAAATCCCCGCCGACGGAACCGTACGCGTGGTCGATGCCGCAGGGAATCTGCTAATGGCGCATGCGGTTGATAAGGGCGACATCTGGCGCGCCTGCCAAACCAAGGATGCGCCGATCCGCGACTGGGTGCGGCTGGCCGTGGCCCGCGCCCGCGCAACC
>JBGSLE010000224.1:0-18904 GCA_041740875.1 Pontiella sp.
GCCTACAGCGTGCGGACGATTTCGCTGGGCAGTAAAAACACCGTCGGTTTCCAGGTCGTGAACAATACCGGCGGCGACCTGCAGCTCCACACAATCTCCTTCGATTATCTCGCGTGGTTCGCCACCTCACCCAAGACGATCACGTTGAAATATGCCTACGGGGATTTGGCGGAGGCCGACAACACGGTGCTCCAATCCATCGGCGGTCTGGGGGACGGCGGCGGGAAGATTTCGGACTATCCCGACTATGACTGGACGCTCCAAAACCTGGCCGACTATGTCCTAGCCGACGGGGAAAGCGCCACCTTCGAGCTGTCGGCCACCGATGCCGGCAATGAAAACACCAGCGGCGGGTTCGACAACATCGCGATCACCGGTGGCGGGGAACCCCCGCCTCCTTCCGTGTTGGTGTCGATCGGCGCGGAGGAATCCACCGTCACTAAAATGGCGATGGGCGCCGGGCTGGTCTATGCCTGGGCGTCGGATGCGCTCTACGCCGACGGCGAGATCGCGCACATCGTCAAGGATATCGGCGCCGGCACCCTGCGGTGGCCCGGCGGGACGGTGGTGACCCACTACCACTGGAACGACCTCAACGGGCAGGGGTGGACCGACAGCTGGAACCCCGCCTACGATCCGGCCAGCAACCAACCTCCGGAAAATTTCATGGATCTGGACGAATACCTGGCGCTGATCGACCAAACCGGCGCGGAGATCATGCTCGGCGTCAACATGAGTTCGGGCAAGGAGTGGAACCGGGTGGCCGACGGAATCAACGAGGCCCGCGCCTTGATGCAGGCCTGCAAGGATCGCGGCTACGACGTGAAATACATCTATTTCGACAACGAGAACTACCATGACGGCAACAACTACAACAAGGATGTGGACGGCGACGGCGAGGCGTGGACCGCGGCCAGCTATGCCGAGTCGTTCAACCTTTACGCCGCCGCCGTCAAGCAGGTCTTCCCGGATGCCAAGCTGATCGCCAACTGGAACAACAACGTCACCTCCGCGGGGTTTTCGAGCGCCATCCAAACCATGTTTTCCATCGCCGGGGCGAACATCGACTACTTGGACATCCACTGGTATTGGCAGTGGGACACGGCCACTTGGCCGTTGTGGAAAACCCAGCTACCCATGAAGATGGCCTCCGGCAGCAGCTCGTCGGATTATTCATACGCGGAGGCGGTTGCCTATGCCAACAACCTCTTTGCCACCCTCGGCTACCCGCACATCAAGGTGGCGGTGATGGAGTGGAATATTGCGCCGGGTCCGTGGCAGACCGATCCGGAACACAACAACTTCAAGACGGCCTTGATGCAGACCGAAATGCAGATGCAGTTTCTCCAGGCGGGATTGGACATCGGCCTGCTCTATGCGCTGCACGGCACAACGACCGATCCGAATGATTTATCCAAGTATGTCATTGCTGCCGGGGATCCGACTTCGACCGCCCTGTGGATGTGGCTCTTCTCCAAGGCCGCCGGCAAGACGGTGGTGCAATCCTCTTCGCCTGCTCCCGGCATCTACACCGTCGCCGCAAAGGGCAGCCAAGGCGAACTGGTCGTTTACCTGTTGAACAAGACCAATGCCGACCAAACCGTCGAATTGAACATTCCGGGCTATGCGGTCGATGAAGTCAGCGAGGCGTGGCGGTTCCACGATGGTGGATTCGGGAAAGGGGCCTTGCAGAAGATTTCGCTGTGGGATTTCAACGGGCGGAAGCGCACCACGCTCCAGGCGAACAGCCTCAACATGGTCGGCTTTAACTATCCTGCCATTTCGGCCAGTCCCGACGCCGATGCGGATGGTGACGGCATGTCCGACTACGACGAGGCCATCGCCGGCACGGATCCCAACGATCCGCAGTCGCGGCTCTCGTTCCGCCACGAGCTCTACGTTCCCCCCGAGCCTTTCGGCAACACCGTGCTGGCCGGATGGCACACGACGTCCGGTGCGGCCGATACTGGTGTGCCAGGGGTCGCCGGATTCCTCTCCGCCGCGAAAACGTTCGGGATCGACGCCACCGCCGGATCGACGGACGGAACCTTCGGCGCAACCAACGCCGGCGCGTCGACCGTGCTGTCGGCCTATGCCGTCCGGACCGTGAACCTGGGAAGCAACAATACGCTGGGTTTTGGCATCACCAACGGCACGGGGCTCGACCTGCAGCTGGATGCGGTCCATTTCGACTATTCCCGATGGAACTCGGGATCGCCCCAGGATGTCGCGCTGGTCTACGTTTCCGGGGATCTCGATGTGGCCAGCAACACGGTGGTTTCTTCGGCAACCGGCATCCCCGTGACGGCAAAGGCAGGCAACTATTCCGATTTCGACTGGTCGCTGGCGGGACTCGGCGACACCGTGCTGCGCAACGGTGAAACGGCAAGCTTCATCCTTGTGGCGTCCAACGCCACCGGCGAATACAACAGCGGGGCCTTCGACAACGTCGCCATTTCGGGAAGCGGCGACCATGCGGGCGCAGGGCCTTCCGTGAACTTCACGTGGCGCGGACAGACCGGCAAGCAGTACCGGATGCTGCAAACCACCAACCTGCTTGCGGGCGCTTGGCAGTTTGCCACGGCCACGATCCAAGGCGCGCCGGGCGACAATGCCGTTTCTGCCGCTTTCAATGAGACTCCGGTATTTTATACCTTGCAGGTTTCCCCGTAGATCCTTAGCGAAGGTGGTTGGATGAAGAAGAACAGATGGGTGCTGGGTACGGCGGTTTGGGTGGCGGCTCTTTCGTTTGCCCAGCAACCGGCGGACGAAAACGAAGCCGCAGCCAAGGCCAAGATCGAGGCGCAGCGCACGGACGGATTGATCCGCGTGCAACCCTGGGTGAATGTCTTGGGGCCGGACCGCCTCGGCGTGGTCTGGATGACCTCCCTTCCTGCCGATGGCGTGGTGGAATGGACGCAGGCCGCCGGGAGTGAAGCGGGCGCGTGGCAAAAGGCGTGGTATTCGCAGGACGGACTCCGCCAGGCGAACGGGACGGTGCAGCGCGCGGTGGTGCGCCTGGACGATCCTTCCAAGCCGGTGCGGCTGCGGGCGATATCCCGCCCCATTGTCCAATTCGGTTCGAACCGGGTGGTTTTTGATGGCGCGGTTACGTCGCGCACGGTGACGGTTTCCGCCCCGGCGCGTGGTTCTGGCAAGGTCTCTTTCCTGGTGTTCAACGATATCCACAGCCGTTCGCACCTCTACCCGCAGCTTGCTCCCGTTGCCGGGGCACCGGTCGATTTCGTGGTGCTTAACGGCGATGTCTTGCAGGATCCTCCCAACGAAGAGGAGGTCGCGGCGCATTTGCTGCAACCGATGGCGTGGTTTGCATCGCAGTCGACGCCCTGCTTTTTCCTGCGCGGAAACCACGAAACACGCGGAGCGCATGCGCGCCACCTGAAGGACTACCTGCTGCTCCCGGACGGCCGCTACTACGCCGCCATGACGCTGGGCTCGGCGCGCATCCTCTTTCTCGACAGCGGGGAAGACAAGGAGGACGGGCACCGCGAATACAGCGGGTTGGTGGATTTCGATGCGTACATCGAGGAGGAGCTGGCGTGGCTGAAGCTGGAAATCGAAAGCGAAGCCTTCAAGCGGGCATCCTGGCGCGTCGTCGTGGTGCATATCCCCCCGCACTGGCGCCGGACGGAAGGTCAGGTGCCGCTCGGAATGCGCCGGATGTGCGACCGTTTCGCCCCGCTGTTCGACGAAGGCAACGTGGATGTCGTCATCTCCGGGCACACCCACCAGGCGGAAGTGCTGGAGCCGTGTCCGGATCCCGGCCGAGGATTCCGTTGGCCGGTCTTTATCGGCGGGGCGCATCCCCTTGAAAAAGCCACGGTGATTCGCGTGGATGCATCGCCGGAAACCTTGAAGGTTGTCCGCTACCAGTCGGACGGATCGGTCGGCGCGGAGTGGAGCAAGCAACGGTAGGATTACGGCATGTTCCGCAATCTTACGGGAGTGCGCCTGAGCAATGGGATCCGTTGCACTGTCGAACAGTAAAGAGGGATGGATATATGCGTGCAAAGACCATGGTTTTCGTATTGTTGGCGGCCGGATTCGTTTCAGGCAGCCAGGCGCTGGTTGTCAGCAACCTGCTGGCCGATGCGGGGTTCGAAGCCATCGTCGGCAACGAGCCCAATGCCGCCACTTCCCCATGGTTCACCAGCGGCGAGGCCCAGGTCGGAAGCTTCGTCTCCGCCACCAACCAAGCAAACGGCGGTAGCCAGTCGGTGAAGTTCAGCTATTACTACGACGATGGCGCCATCGCCCAGAACACGGGCGTCCGCATCGAGGCGGGGAAGTCCTACGCCGTCTCCATGTGGATGCTCATCGCCGAACCGAGCGCAAACCCGGCACATACCAACAGCTCCGGCGTGGTGATGCAGTTGTTCACCAGCGATACGGTGGATGGAACCTACTCGCTCGCGGTGGCCGGCTCTGTCTTCCTTCCGTCCGCCACGAACGAGTGGCAGCAGTTCACGCAGGAATGGACGGCCAGCAACCTGCTCGCTCTAGCGGGGAAATATGTCCAGGTCCGCTTCGCAAAACCGAACGCGAACACCCTGTACAAGATCCACGTCGACGACGCCGTTTTCGGGGAAAGCCTACCCGTGCTGCCCGGACGATTGCTTAGCTGGGACAGCTCGACACAAACGGGGGGCGACTACAGCCAGGCCGGGGTAACCGGCACGTTCTGGAGTGCAAAGATGTATGCCCTCAACACGGCCCAGGGATCGACCGATGGCACCTTCGGGAGCACCGAGTCCGGGGCGTCCACGTTGCCATCCTGCTTCGAAGTCCGCACCGTCACCCCGGACGACACCGATACCTGCAGCTTCCGGATCATCAACGATACTGGCGCGCCCATCCAGCTCGACTCCATCTCCTTCGACTATTCCAGATGGGCCGCGAATTCCCCGCAAGACGTCATCCTCAAATATGCGTGGGGCGACCTCGACATGGCCGCCAACACCTTCATCAACTCCACTTCCGGAATCCCTATCGCCGCCAAGCTCGGCGACTACACCGACTTCGACTGGTCTCTTGCAGGCATCGGCGACCGGATCCTGGCGGACGGCGAACAGGCCAACTTTTCCCTAATCGCCACCAACGCCAGCGGAGCCTACAGCAGTGGCGCGTTCGACAACATCGCCCTCTTCGGCCGGGCGGCCGAACCCCGCACCGAAACCTTCTACCTCGACGCGGCCAACGGCAGCGATCTCAACTCCGGCCTCTCCTCCAACCAGGCGTGGCAGACCTTCGCCCGGCTCAACTTGGAAACCTTCGGCCCCGGGGCGCAGATCCTCTTCAGGCGCGGCGATGTCTTCACGGGGCGCTGGGTCTTCAAAGGCAGCGGCACGCCGTCAAACCCGATCATCGTCGGGGCCTACGGCGCCGGCGCAAAGCCGCTGCTCCAAGGCGGCACGGACAACAAGGAGGTCATCTACATCGCCAATAGCCGGGGCTTCGAATTCCGCGACCTGAAGATAAGCAACCACTATCCCGGCGAAAGCATCTGGGAACGCTATGGCATCAACCTGGCTCCGCCGGTCAACGCCGGCGATCTGGAGCATATCCGTTTCGACAACCTCGATTTTGTGGACATTGCCGGCTCGTCCGCAACTACCGAGCACGAAAGCCGCGGTATTTTTGCCAACACCACCAGCGGAAACGATCCGCCGGTTCCATCACGCTGGAACGGTTTCCGGATTGAAAACTGCCATTTCGAAAACATCGATGGCCGGGCGGTGCAGGTGCGCGACAGCTGCAACAACATCGTGTACGCCAAAGCGGGCGGGGCTTCGTACTATCCATCCATCGGCGTGGTCTTCCAGAACAACACCGGCAAGGACTGCTACCGCAACCTCCTCCAGGTCAATGGAACCCAAGGCCTGCTGGTCCAGAACAACTATATGGAAGGCACCATTGAAGGAAGCGCCTTTTGGCCGTTCGCAACGGAAGGAACCCTCGTCCAGTTCAACGAATTCCGCGACATCAAGAAACCCGGAGCCGACGCCTCTGCCTGCCACTTCGACTACAATTGCGTCGACACCCTGATGCAATACAACTTTGGCTACGATGTGCAGGGAAGCCTGATCCAGGTGTTGAACAACTCGAACGGAACCAACTTCCAGATAAACGCCGTGGCGCGCTACAACATCGGAATCGATTGCGGCTGGCGCAATTCGGACAATTCGGCCGGCATCATGATCACCGGCGATGCAACCGGTTCAAGGATCTACAACAACACGGTTATCACCACGGATCTCCACCCCGCCTACAAGGCGATCTCGTTTGCCAACTGGGGCGGCGAATGGCCGACCAATTCGCTCATCGCCAACAACATTTTCTTTGCGGCGGGCAGCCCCTCGACCTATGCCAACCAAAGCAGGATGCTGATCCGCGGCAACGTCGTGACCCACAACCTCTACACCGGAAACGTTGCGGTGTGCAGCGCCGATGTGAGTCCGGTGGCCGGGAATCCGCGTTTTGCCAACCCGCCCGGCACCAACGCGGTCGACTTCAAGGTCACCTATGGTTCCGCCGCCATCGGACAGGGCATGTTGATCGCCGGCAACGGCGGCCGCGACTATTTCGGCAATCCCGTCTCGTCAAACACCGCGCCGACCATCGGATTCCATGAATACCAGACCGATGCAACTATCGACACCGACGGCGACGACATTCCCGACCTCTGGGAAACTACCTACGGCCTGGCGCCCGCCAATCCCGCCGATGGCGGACTCGACGGCGATGACGACAACCAGTCCAACCTGGCGGAATACATCGCCGACACCAATCCGAACGATATCGCATCGCTCTTCCTCGCCACCTTGCAGCCGTCGGCGCAGCAGCTCTACTGGGACGCCAGCCCCCGCCGGCTGTACAACATCCTGCGCAGCCCCGATCTCCAGGGTTGGGAACTGCTGGAATCCAACGTCGTACCGCCCTTTTCCATCGACCTGTCGGCTCAGCAAGGCTTCTATAAAATACAGGCCGAGGTGCCGGATCCGCAATGAAACCGCAATCCATAGCCGTCTGGACCGCTCTGGCAACGATTGTCTCAGCCGCAGAAATTCCCTTTGGATCGATCAACGGACATCCGGTTTCTGAAATGGAATACCGGGTCGTTGCCGAGCAGGAAAAACCGCTGGTCATCGGCTATTTCATCCGCACGCATGGTGCCGTCCAATCCCCTTCGTTTTGGAATACCGCTTGGGGCGGCGAAGTCCCCGCCGATGTATTGGCTGAACGGGTCGTTCACCAGATCGCCCGGACACGGGCGATCCAGGAGCTGGGCATCGAACACGCCATTTGCCCGCAGGTGAAATCCTACGACGATTTCATGGCGGAATTGCAGGCAGTGAATGCGCAGCGCCGCCAGTGGGTGGACGAAGGCCGGGTGATCTACGGACCGGTTCAATACAAGCCGGAGTTCTACTGCCAAATGCAACTCGACCAAATTTTATCGGCCATATCGAAAAAGCTGGAGCATGCGCCGGAAGCGGAGCGACTGGTATCCGATGCGGAAGCGTTCGCCTACTACCAGAACAACAAGGACGAACGGTACGCTTCCTTCGAGGAGGCGCGACGCCGGATCCTCGAAGTGCTGACCCGGGAGCGGCTGGAGATAAGGATCGCCGATCGTATTCGGCAGGCAAAAGTGGATGGTTTTGATCAGCGGGAATCGAAAGAAGAAAAATAAATGAATGGTATCACGATCAAAATTATCGCTGGTGCACTCTGCGCCACGGGCATCGGCGCGGCAGCGCAAAGCGCGTTCCAGCCCTACAGCGCGCAAGGCGACAACCTGATCCATGTCACCACCGCCGACTTCGATGGAGTTGGCGCGAAGGACTATGTGGTAGCCATGTCCGTCGAGGGGAAAATCATCGCCTTCGACCGTCCGGCGGAGATTACCGACCCCGCCGCCGACAACCGCCTTTGGGAATATCAGACGCCCTGTTCGTTCAACATCATGATCGCGGCGGCCGACGCAAGCAGCGGCGATCCGGGCGACGAAGTGCTCGTGCCGGGCACCGACGGGCGTCTGCGCATCCTCTCCTCCTCCGGAGCATTGCTTCACGACTGGACTGTCAGCTCTGGCGCGCTCTATTGCGTGGGCGTTGGCGTCAACAGCGCCGGACACGTGCGCATCGTGGCCGGCGGTGTCGATGGCAAGGTCTATTTCCTGGACGAGAGCGGAACCGTGGTTGGCGCCAAGACCCCGACCTACAAGGGCAACACCCGCCGGGTGGTGGTCGGCAATTTCGACGGCATTGGCGGCGACGAGGTGATGGTCTTCTACGCCCGGGCGGGATTTGCCGGGAACCGCTACATCGAGTTGTATGATTTGGATACGCTGGCCCGTCCCGCCTACTGGGGGGCGACCACCCCCATCGAGGACGATGTGGGGCCGACCGTGGACTGGGGCTATGAAGGGATGGGGTGGACGGATAAGCAATTGCCGTGGGCCTACGACATGGACGGCGACGGCGACGAGGAGGTCGTGGCGCATTGGGGCGTGATCCATCCCGAAAACGGCGCAAGCACCAACCTGCTTTCGGCGCTGGTTCCCCGGGGCGAACTCCTCTATCTGCAAGCCAACTACAGGAATGTCTACGAGGACACCGACACCGGGAAATACCTGCTGCAACAGGGCGTTCCCGGAAACTTCAAGGGCGGCACCGGCTATCTCGGAACCGAAATGTTCACGCTCTACGGGGACGACCTCTACCTCGTCCGCTACGACACCACCAAGAGCGTCTACACGAACCGTTTCCGCGTCTCCGACTATGGCTATGCCCATACGCTCTACCACTTCACCGACGGCGCCCGGCTGGAAGACCGGAATGGAGGGCTCGACAAGATCGTGCTCGCTGGACCGGCCAACGGCGACGACCATTTCTATGTCGTCGATCTTTCCGGCAACCAGTGGAAGGCCGATGCCAAGACCATCGACGGGCGCGGCGTGCTGGGCGCGGTCCGCGACACGCTCGACGGAATCAGGACGGACATCGATAACTTTGCGGGCACGGTGGCCGCGGCCGGAGAGCCCATCTGGTATCTTGATTTCTTCGGCGGTTGGACGCTGGGCTGGGATATGGCCGCCGATAACATCGAGCTCAGGGCAAACGAAATGCTCGCGGGCGTCCAGGTGTGGCGCAACATGCTGGGCGGCGGCGCCCCGGGCTACCTGCCGCAACGGATCAACTTCACCATCACCCTCAACGTTGACGGGAAGCCTAAGGTGACGCCGGAGGGCCTGGTGGCCTATTGCGCCGCCCTCGCGCAGCGCGGCGTCCATTTCTGCCTGGTCATCGGCCACAACAGCCAGGTTTTCATGACTCCGGATCTCGTGGCCGACTGCTTCGAGGCGGCCGTGGTCGATGGCGAAAACTTCATGATGGCGCGCACGCTCGAACTGTCCGATACGGACTTCATCGATCTCTTCAAGCCGCACATGGATGCGCTGCGGGCGCGGGCGGCGCTGCTGGGGGTTGCGCCGCCCAAGGTGATGCTGTGCGGCAAGGGGCCGATCTTCTCCGCCATGAGCCCGTCCCAGGCCAGCACCTATTTCCCAGCCTACAAGGATATCCTGGTGCCCGGCGTGGAAAATTCGAACACCACGACGCTCGACTGGAGCTTTTCGGAGCGGGCCGGCCTCTGGCTGAACGGCGATGTCGAGGACTGGGGCTGCAATCCGATCGGCGACAACCTGGCGGCGAACCGCATCGCCGAATGGGGCGGCATGAACAACGCACACGTGGTGCTGCGGCAGATGCTCTCGCAATTTGCGCTGGGCGCGCGCATCTTCCGCACAACCTCGATTATCGGCAAGGACAACCCGCTTTATCTGCGCGGCGATACGACCGATCCGGACGATGCCTGGACGGATCCGTATAAAAACGGCATCCTGGGCTTCCTGCGGCTGGTCGAGGCGGGCGTCTATCCAAACTCGCCGGATCGCGGCCAGCTCAAGGGGGTATCGCCCGTGGCCGTGGCGCTGCATGATCCGGACTATGTCCGGTTGCGGATGCAGGAGCTGCGCCACGACCACAACCAGTACGCACCGCAACCCGCCACCTACGTCATCAACAGCCTCGCCTGCTGGAACGCCTACACCGACGTGACCAACGTCGACGCGACGGCCATCCTCTTCAACTCCAAGCGGCGCTGGGACACCCTGTTCCCCACCTCGCCCAGCGGTTTTGTGGCGCTGGTGCCCTACGCCACCCGCGCCGGGCTGGAGGCCAACCCATGGTGCAAGCGCGCCTACGAGACCGATGGCGACACGTGGGCGGAGTTCGGCAGCCTCTCCGCCGCGCGCGACGCCATCGCGGCCGAATTGGTCGCGCAACGGGCGAACCAGCTCTTCCAGGTCGAAAACGAATGCTTCTGGCAAATCACCCAGCAGAAGGACGATCCAAACATCCTGTTCGCGGTGCTGATGGATTCCAATACGCTGACGCCGACCGAGCGCGATGTGAAGCTGAAGAAGTGCGGCGCATCCGGCACGTGGGTCGTGTTCGACCAGTTTGGATCCCAAACGGAGCCCCTCGGCATCTTGGCCAGCGCAGGCGACGAGGTTGCTATCCACATTCCCGCCGGGTCGGTACGCATCCTCGCGCTCAAACGGGTCGCATCCGGCAGCGTGGTCGCCATCGGCTGGGATGGCGGCACGGTTCCGGCAACGGTTCTGCCCGGAATCAGCGGGACGGTTGTCCCGAGCCTGCAAGGCATACGGGCGGCAGCCAGTTCGAACGATGGCCACTTTGGGCCGGACCTTGGATTTGGCGGCGCAGCCACGGCGGTGAATGGTGCGTACGAAGTCCGGGGCGCCGAACACAGTGCGCCTAAAAGCAGGGTTGATGTCGCGATCACCAACAATACGGGATCAGCCATCGGCCTCGACGCCTTGCTGTTCGACTATTGCCGCTGGTACACCAATTCGCCCACGAACATCGTCGTCATCTACCTCTCCGGGAATCTCGGCGTCGGTGCCAACACCACGCTGGCAACGTTCACCAGCAGCCACATCGGCGGATGGAACTCCGACTACGCGGATTTTTCGGTGTCCTTGGCCAACCTAGACGATTCGACCTTGGCGAACGGCGAACATGCCGTCTTCCGGCTCCAGGCCTCCGGCGCGATCGGAGCGACCACAGGCAGCGGATTCGACAACATGGCCATAACCATCGCCGCTACCGACCCCTACGACGCATGGGCCGCCGGATATGGTCTGTTTGGCTCCAATGCCTGGAATTCGGCCGACATCGAGCCGGATGGAATGAACAATCTGGTCGAATACGCTCTCGGCGGAAATCCGGCCATCGCCGATGCGGCGGCCATTCTTCCGGTCTTGTCCAAGGTATCGGATCCCGGGGCAGGTTGGCTGGAGCATGTCCACCGCCGCCGCAGCGACTATCTTGCGCGCAGTCTGCTCTACAACGTCGAGGCGTCCACGAACCTCGTATCCGGAACATGGAGCACCAACGGAGTCACGCCCGCCGGATCCGGCCCGCTCGACGCCGAATTCGACTCCGTCACCAACCGCATCGCTACGGATGCGGAGGAACGGTTCATCCGGCTGCGGGTGCTGGGCGAATAGGGGCGGATCGTTTGGCAACCGAAAAGTGGGATCCCGCAATTTCGTATTTTTGATCATCCTCTCTAGGCACCGCGCACATTGCCAACATAGTTTTCTTCGATTGCATAAACATATTTTTAAGCACAATAGCTGCTTAAAGAGATGGTTTTTTTTGTTTCACTATTTTACGGGACTCTTTACGGTGGCCTCACGATAGCTTGGTACAGCGCCGATAGGATCAACGCACCATGGCCATCCCCAACTTGATCGGCCGGGTTCTGCTTTCGGGCGTTGCGGCCGGCGAGGCGAAGACGATTGCGATAAACTGAAGAGCGGCGCATTCATCAAGGAGATAAAAAATGAACTATTGGATAATGGCGATTCTGTTTTGCACCACCCTCGCGCGGGCGGACTTCAACCTACAGGCGGCAATCGACGACGCCAAGGCCGGTGATACCATCGAAGTTCCGAAAGGAACCTATAAACAGCCCGTCCTAATCAAAAAAGGCATCGCGATCAAGGGCAACGAAGCAACGCTTGAGGTGGAGTCCAACAACCCTGCCATCCTGATCGACTCCTACAAGCAGGTCGTCATCGAAGGCCTGACGATCAAATTCAAAAGCAAAGGCAAACCGGGGAAGGGAGACTCGCCCATCGCCGTCTTTGTCCGCGCGGGCGAGGTGGCATTGCGGAATTGTTCTTTCGAAGCGCTGGGCGATGCAGAGCAGTGTCCCGGTGCGGTTTATGCCCAGGATAAGAGCGAGCTGGACATCAAAGACTGCCGGTTTGATGGGTTTGAATATACGATCCAGTTTTGGAACGGGGCAGCGGGAAGTGTGGAGGATTGCATCGTCATGAATCCGGGACATTGCGGCATCTCCATCGGAAACGATTCGGCGGCCTCGCTGAAGCGTAACATTGTTACCGGGTCGCGCTATCACGGCATTCGTTGCACCGGCGGAAAGATCGAAGCGGAATCCAACCTAGTGGTGCGCAACAAAAACAGAGGGTTCTATATCGGCAACAAATCGGCCTTAGGCAAAATCAGCAACAACCTGATTGCCGACAACGCAACCGGCATCAATGTGTTTGCCAACTCCAAGCTGGAAATCAAGAACAACGTCATCGTGCGGTCCAGCTTTGCCGGACTGTGCATCACCGATACCGCGAAGCTGGAAACCGAGGGCAACATTATTGCGGACAACGAAAAAGGCGTTGTCGGCTTTTCCGAGGAGCAGGGTAAAACGGTCACCGTATCCATTTCCGGAAAAAATCTGGTCCACGGCAACAAGACCGAAACCGAAGCTGCCGAGCTGCCCTCCAACACAGTGAAGGAGGATCCAACATTCAGCGATGCCGACTCCGGCTTGTTCAAAACCGCCATCAGGGATGTGGGCCTCGAAGATCCCGAAGCCCTGCAAACGCTCTGGGCCAAATGGCAGAAGGCGCTCGACGGGCGTTGATGGTCCAGCCGCTATTGCCAGACCCTCTTATCGACCCTGTTGTCGGATGGTCTCGGCCACCGTGTTGGCGGGCTACAGCGACCGCACCTTGATGTCGCGGTAGTAGGTGGTGCTTTTCGGGTCGTGGCCCTGGAGGGCGAAGGTGCCGCCGCCGAGGCGGCGATCCTTGAATTTTTCTTCCAGTTTAAGGTCGGCGGGTTCTTCGTATTCGTTGACGACCTTGCCATCGACCAGCACCGTGATGGTTTTGCCGTTGACGCGGATTTCATAGTCGAACCATTGGAGGTCGGTGGAGGGCGCGGTGTCCATCACGTCCTTGACGGCGTAGATGCTGCCGGTTTTGCGCTTGTCCTTGTGGGTCGAATTCACCTGGATCTCGTAACCATGCGTCGGCCAGCCGGTTTCCTGGTATTGCGTGTGGAAAAAGATGCCGGAGTTGGAACCGGGGGTGGTTTTTACCTTCGCCTTGAAAGCGACGTTGGTGAACGATCCGGGAATGGCGCCGGTTCCCATCCAGAACAGATGGGAGCGACCGCCTTCAACCTTGAGCGAACCATCGCTTTCAATGGTGAAGACCCCCGGTGTTTCACTCGCTTTCCAGCCGTCGAGGCTGCTTCCGTCGAACAGTGTTTTCCAGTCGTCTGCATGGGTCGTTACCGTGGCGATGAGCAGGATCGCGATACTTTTCATTGCATTCATGTGTTCTCCTTAGTTGCGGGTTTCCATAAAGGCGTTCCAGAGCGAGTTATCAATGTGGATGGCTAGCAGCGTGTCGGGCCGTAGGGCGTAGTATTCGGACAGGAACCGGTTGGGGTCGGCCTCGAATCCGGCTTGCGAGACGATGATGTCGGGCCGGGGCTTTTGGGGTATGGCGTTCGGATCGGCCCAGTATCCGGTGTTGGGGTATGTGCGCAGGTAGAAGGGCAGGGGCCAGGTGGCGTCGGGCTCGGCCACCACCTGGATGTAGAGGTGGTGATCCTTGGGGCTGGCGGCCGCCAGGTCGCCGATGCGGTTGACGAGGTTCATGAAGTCGGGCGCAGTGTGCGCATAGACATAGGGATTGCGGGGATCGGCGGCAAAGCGGAAGACCGTCCGCCGGGCCATTTGGATGGTTCCGGCCACCAGCGCCAGCAGCAGGGCGGAGACAAGGGTGGCTTGCAACTTCGGCCAGGCGCTTTTCCGGGACGCATCGGCGATGGTCGCCATGCCGATGCCCGCCAGCAGGATCCAGCCGTGCAGGAAGGAGAGGAGGCACCACGGCGTTTTGTAGGGGAGGATGGAATACGCGAGGGTCAGCAGCAGCGTGTAAAACACCAGGAAGCGCGCCAGCCCCGCATCGACCGTTTGCGGCGTCTTCCCGGAGAGGATGAAGGCGCACCCGCCGAGGCCTAGGAATAAGGCGAGGGCCTCGCTCCAGACCGGCCCGCCGCCGGTGCGGTGGCGGACGAGCATGTCCAAATAGAAATGCCATGGGTGGACGTGGTCGGTATCGATGCCCGATCCGCGCGCCAGGTAGCCCTTGAAGGCGAGGATCGACTCCAGCGGGCCCTCCATGTTCGTGAAAAAGGAGGAGAAGAGAATCACCGCCACAGCAATGGCGCAGGCACCCGCAATCAGCAGGCTTTTCAGCGGCAGGTGTATTTTGCGCGCGGTTAGCGCGCAGAGCAGGGCCGAGCCGCCCATGGCGGCGTAGGCGATGACGGCGGTCTCCTTGGTGGCGAACATCAGCCCGGCGGAAATCCCGCATGCGGCCGCCCAGCGGCGCGATCCGCTGCGGAGCGACAGCCAGCCGGAGGCGATCGCCAGGAAGGTGAAGAAGACCAGCAGCATCTCCTGGATGTAGAAGCGGCTGTAGTAGGCCATGGCCGGGGAGATCGCGGTGAACAGCGCGGCGAAGAGCACTGCCAGGCCGCCGATGCCGTTTCGTAGCAGGGGCGTGCATAGGACCAGCAGCAGGCCGAAGAGGACCGGCACGATCCGGTAGGTGGTTTCGGTCGTTTCGGCAAAGCGGCCGGCGCCGGTGATCCAGGCGATGGGTAGGGTGAGGTAGTAGAGCGTCGGGCCGTGGTGGTCCTCGGCGTCGTAGTGGTAGCTGCCCGATTCGAGCAGGATGCCAAAGCGGTAGGCCTGGTTCGCCTCGTCGTGGTGCATCGGCCGGTCGGCGAGCCGCGGCAGCCGCAATCCCGCCGCAACGGCGAGCACCAGCAGCAACGCGATGGGCGGCATCCATTTCATGGAAGCGAATCCTAGGAGCTATTCGGAAAATCCCAACCAAATTCCTAAAACAAAAACCCCGAACACCGCGCGGCGTTCGGGGTATCGACTCAATAACGCAGGAGCGCTATTTGCCGAAGATTTCGGCTTCGATGTAGTGGTTCATGTCCGAGCCGGTGCTGCCGTTGGAGTAAAGCCGCACGAATTGGCCCTGGACGCCCTTGGCATCGATCAGCTTGCCGAGGTTGGTTTCGATGTATTCCTTGTCCTTGCCCGCGCCGAGACCGGCGGAGTTGTCGTGGTCGTTGTTGAACACGGTCTGGATGTTTTCGATGAAGTCGGCGTCGTCGGCCACCTGGATCACCACGTCGCGGTAGGCGCGCGCCTGGGCATGGTAGTGCCAGAGCGCCACGGCATGGATGGCCTTTTTCGCGCCGAGGTCGATCTGCACCCACTGTACGCCTGGTCCGAGCTCGACGTACGAACCGTCCGCGCCGTCCTTGTCGCCATCGGTCACGTATTCGAGTTCGCCGATCACGGGAAAGTCGTCGCTGCTGGTCACGGTCTTGCCTGCGGCGAGGTTGGCGGTTCCTTGCGGCACCATGATTTCCGGCACCACCGCTTCGCGCTCGAGGTTCGGCGTTTGGATGGTCTTGGGCGTACCTGCAAAGAGCGGCTTGGGCAGTTCGAGTTCCAGCTTGACCATTTCCTCCGCCACGGCGGAGCCAGCCATCAGTGCCGCCATCGCGGCG
Organism: Pontiella sp.; assembly: GCA_041740875.1. Classification (GTDB taxonomy): domain Bacteria; phylum Verrucomicrobiota; class Kiritimatiellia; order Kiritimatiellales; family Pontiellaceae; genus Pontiella. The sequence continues at coordinate 16,029 of JBGSLE010000224.1, forward strand.
GCGGTTACCATCTTCATTTTCATATCTCAACCTCCGTTTGTTTGTTGATATTCCGATTGCACGTCCGGTCACAGGACGCTTTTCCCTCTACCATTCAGACACCGATGTGTTCAATCGACCCGTCCGGATCGACCACGTAGGCCGCTGTGCCGGGATGGTTTTTGCACAACTGGCCGATCTTTTCCTTCTCCATCATCATGAAGGCGGTCGAAAGCGCATCCGCGACCGTGGCCGACCGATGAACCGCCCATGCCGCCAGATGCCGTTTCGCCGGCTCGCCGGTCAAGGGGTTGATGATGTGGTCGCCTTTTACTTCCGTTCCCGAGCCGCTCAGCGCCTGGTTTTTCAACCGCAGCGGCTCCAGTCCCGCCGCTTCGCCCCACGGGCCGCCGACGCCCACGGGCCATTCCCGCCCCAGCGCCAGCACCGTGCTGCTTCCTCCGCTGATCAGCGCGTCGGCAATCTCCCAGTCGGCTAGGATTTCGGCCGCCTTGTCGATGGCGTAGCCCTTGCCGATGCCGCCCAGGTCGAGCACGCCCTTGCCTTCCTTGCGCCAGCCCACCGAAAAATTCACCCGGTCGACCACAAGCCATTGGAAGCCGGTGCCGACGGTCGGATCGAATAGCCCGCCGGAGACCTGGTGCGCCCAGACGGCCTGCTCCAGGCATTCGATCGTTTCGATCCCCACGCGCACCGATCCGCCCGGAGGCAGCAGGTTGGCCTGACCGATGTCGCTGCCGGCGTCGTACTTGCTCAGCAGCGATTCGATCCGGTCGAACTCGCGGAAGACGGCGGCCGACGCCTGCCGGGCATATTCGCGCTCCTTGCCGGACACGAGCACCTCGAAGGGCGTCGTCATGGCCTCGTGCGTGAACCTATGCGCTGGGTCGTCCATGGATCGTGCGATAAATTATTTCGTGTTCGCGTTGAACCACTCGACGCACTGCTTGATCTGCGGCGCCGGATCCTCGGGGCTGGATTCGTATTCGATGATGAACGGGCCGGCATATTTCTGCCGCTTGAGTTCGGCAATGGCGGAGGGCAGGTCGCACACGCCGGTGCCGTAGGGGACGCACTCCTTCTGCTTCGGGTCGCCGAACACGGCCATGTCCTTGAGGTGGATCGACTTCATGCGCCCTTCAAGCAGCTTGAAGCCATCGACCGACTTGATGCCCGAGCGCGCCCAGTGGCCGTTGTCCGGCGCGGCATAGAGGCCCGGATGGGCCTGGATGGCGTCGAGCACGGTTTGCGGATTCCAGTAGCGGTTGTCCGGCTTGGCGTGGTTGTGGATGCCGACCGGGATGCCGTATTCCGCCGAGAGCTTGGCGATCAGGGCATAGTGTTCCGGATTGGGCTCGGAGTTGATCATCTGGATGCCCATTGCCTTGGCAAAGTCGAAAAGCGTGCGCCAGTCGGCCTCGTTCTTCCCGCCGACCACGCCGTAGGAGATGATCTTAATCCCCTTTTCAGCGAGCTTGGCCTGGATCGCGGCGCGGGTCGCGGCGTCCATGTCGTAGGTGGTTTTGCCTGCAATCCCCCCGCCGATCTCCTGGCCGGGATAGGCCTCGACAAACTTCACGCCCATGGCGGAAAGCTGATCGAGCGTATCGCAAAAGGTGAACTTGCGGAACGAGTAGGCCTGGACGCCCAGCGCCCATTCGCCCGCCACTGCCGCACCTGCAACCAATACCGCCATGCCGATAATGAACTTCTTTTTCATGCCATTATTCCTTTCTTGCCACAAGACAACCGACCACCGCCGCGATAATGCTGAATATGGCGGCGACGCGGTGTACGACGATCGCCACATGCTGGCCGTGGGTTCCCAGCAGCGGGAACATCGCGATCAGAACGCTGCCGATCAACACAATTCCGCAAACCACCAGCAGCCAGAACCAGAAAGTACCGCCGGATTTTGCCCGTAAAACCGCCCACGCCAACAGGGCGACCGCATAGAGCGCGCCGAGGCCGACGTGGCTGAGCAGCGGGAACCCGTTGAGCGGATAGCTCAGAGGCCAGCCAAACCCGAAGCCCGTCACCGCCAGCAGCGCCAGCGCGGCGATCATCACGATCCGCACCGGTTTGAGCGGGAGGTTCCTGGCGTCCATCCGCTCGATCAGCCGGTAGAGCGCGGGCAGGCCGGCGGCCAGCGCCACCAGGCCGAGCAGGAGCGCGAGGATGCCCAGCGCCGCCTTGAACAGTTTGCGCACCGTGAAGCTTTGGCCAAACAGCTTGTTGAAGTTGGCGTCGACCTGCAGGAAACCGTGCATCGGCACCACCTTGGCGCGGCTGGTCAGCAAGGGGCCTGTTGCGGTGACGTTTCCGAACAGGAAGGGGGCGTCGGCGGCGTGGCACTCCTGGCAGGATTTGGCGCCGAGCGACTGCGCCGTTCCCCGCACGTCGTGCCCTAGCGGCCAAGAGACCGGCTCGGCGGAGGCGTGGTCTTCATCCAGCAGGGTGCCGTCGGGCGCAAGCGTGAACTTGCGGCCGTTGGAGATGTAGCAGGTCGTTTCGCCGAGCTTTTTGAGCATGATCGCCAGCTGCTCCTCGTTGAAGGCGAGCGCCGAGCCGACGGTATCCGCCACCGCGCGTTCGACGAACGGCGCAACGAGCGGCTGCCCATCGGCGGTGTACCAGCCCGCCACCAGCGTGGTGTTGGTTCCAACCAGGCGGCCATCGGCATTCCGTTTAAAGAGCTTGCCCTGCGTCGAGACCATCGCCTCGGTCGGCTTGAGCGCGTCCATGATGGCGTAGATCGCCCCTTCGGCGTCGTAGTCGATGGTTTCGGCGTAGGCGTCGAACGCCGGCGTGATCGAGACGAGGTTGGTTTCGGTAGCCCAGAGCCAGGCATCCGTGGTGCGGATGCTGCCCGCGCG
>JBGSLE010000225.1:0-1794 GCA_041740875.1 Pontiella sp.
GCCCACCCGCCGCTCGATTTCGTCCTTGGGGAGCTTCCGCAGCTTGAGGCCAAACGCCATGTTTTCGTAGACGCTCATGTGGGGGTAGAGCGCATAGTTCTGGAACACCATCGCAATATTGCGGTCCTTCGCAGGGAGGTCGTTCACCACGCGTTCGCCGATACGGATCGTGCCGGCGCTCGCCTCTTCGAGGCCGGCCACCATGCGCAGGGTGGTCGATTTCCCGCAGCCCGACGGACCGACGAGCACCAGGAATTCGCCATCGCCAATTTCGAGATTGAAATCATGGACCGCCTCGTAGCCGCCTTCGTAGGTTTTGCGGACATCCTGCAAATGAACCAGCGCCATTCGTTCCCCCGGATTTTTTTGGCAAACGCCTGCCCCGATTTGAACCAGATCACGCCGTTAAAAGCAACGCCCTTCTATTTTCCCGGCAGCATGGGAGACGGCATCACTCGTATTCCCACTTGTGCAGCCACGGATCGCGGGTGGCGGTTTGGTAGGCCTTCAGTTTTCCGGTGAGTTCGGCCAGCGTGGCTTGGTGCGCTGGATCGTCGGCGATATTGTCGACTTCGTCGGGATCGCGCGACAGGTCGTAGAGTTCGTATTCCGGCCGGTGCAGGAAATCATTGATGGCGCGCCGCCCCAGCAAACCGTCCGACTTCACCGCGCTGATCCAAGTCGGGGATTGGATCAGGTCGAGCGCCGAGGGATACGTCAGGCCATGGGCTAGATTGTGGATGAGCTTGTAGCGACGCGTGCGCACGGCGCGCATGGGGTAGTACATCGTGATTTCGTGCAGCGTGTGCGAAGCGAAAACCTCATCCCATCCGGCCAGTTCGGCACCATCCAATCCGGCGCGGAAGGAATGGCCGTCGAACGCCCCGTCCTCCACGGGAATCCCGGCCGCGTCAAGCAGGGTCGGCGCCAGGTCCGCCCACGTAACCATCGCCGCCTGCACGGCGCCCGGATGCTGGCGGCCCGGACTGCGGACGATGCAGGGCAGCCGGATACCGGCGTCGTAGAGCGTGGTTTTCGCGCCGGGAAAGGCGATGCCGTTGTCGGAAAGGTAGACAATCAGCGTGGTTTCGTATTTACCCGCCGCCTTCAGGATTGCGACGAGCCGCCCGACGCCTTGGTCGAGGCGCGACACCGCCTGGTAGTATTCGGCGAGTTCGGCGCGGCATTCGGGCGTGTCGGGCAGGAAGGCGGGCACGCGCACCGTTTCGGGGCCGTATGCGACCGGCACGATGCCCGGATAACCCTCCGGACGGTTGCCGAAGGAGTTGGGCGCGGGCCAGGTGTCGAAGGTCGGCTTGCCGTCCGGCAAGATGGCGTTCGCGCGGTGCGGGTCGTCGCTGGCGTAATAGAGGAAAAACGGGCGAGGATCGTCCGCCTCGATGAAGCCGCGCGTCTGTTCGGCCATCTGGACGGGACTGCGCCCGATCGAGGCGGGATCGTTCGCCGCACCGCCCGAGAGCACCGTCTGGAAGGCATACACCGCATCGGGGGCGACATGGAGCTTGCCGATGCGCGCGGTGCGGTAGCTCGCCTCGGCCAGCCGCACCGGCAGGCTCTTGACGGCGTCGAACGACTGGAAGTGGTGGAAATCGTGTTGCAATCCGTACATGCCGTTGCGGTGGTTGTGCCGGCCGGAAAGGATGACCGAACGCGACGGGCTGCAACTCGCCGAGGTGCAGAACGCCGAGGTGAAGCGCGTGCCATCCGCCGCCAGCGCATCGAGGTTCGGCGTCTTGACCACGGGGTTGCCGTAGCAGCCGAGCGCGTCGGGCC
>JBGSLE010000226.1:0-3050 GCA_041740875.1 Pontiella sp.
CTGCCCGGCGGCGCGCTGATCAAGATCACCTTCCGCGCCGGTGCCGATCCGGGCACGGCGATGAACGACATCATCAACTATGAAATGAGCGACCTCTTCCACCTGCCTCCCGGTATCGAGGTGCCCTTCACCATGCGCTCCGAGCCGGGCAACATGCCGGTGCTGCTGGCGGCGATCAGCGGCGAAGGGCTTGGCGAAACGGAACTCTACAAGATCGGCTACTACGCCGTGCGCAACAAGATGGGCGGCCTGCGCGGCGTCCAGATCCCCCACCCCTTCGGCGGCAAGTTCCGCCAGATGATGATCTACGTCGATCCCGCCAAGCTCGCCGCCCACCACCTCGTCGCCGACGATGTCGTCAAGGCGATGGAAAAGGCCAACCTCGTCGTGGCCGGCGGCTCGTTGAAAATGGGCCAGCTCGACTACCAGGTGCATCCCGTCAACACCCTGCCCACCACCGCCGACATCGACAACGTCCCCCTCGCCATCCGCAACGGGCAGACCATCTACATCAAGGACATCGGCTACGCCAAGGACGACGCCGCGCTGCAATACAACATTGTCCGCGTCAACGGCAACCGCTCCGTCTACTGCCCGCTGCTGCGCGAGCCGGGCGAAAACACCGTCAAGGTGGTCGATAGCATCCGCGCGGGCATCGCCAGCGAAATCCCCAAGATGAAGGCTCGCGGCGATATTCCCGCCGCGACCGAAATCACGCTGGTCAACGACCAGTCGTCCTACATCCGCCAAGCGATGGCCGGTTTGCAGAAGCAGATCCTGCTCGGCGCGCTGCTCGTCGTGCTGATCGTCGTGCTCTTCCTGCGCAAGTTCCGCCCGTCGATCGCCGTGCTGCTGATGCTGCCCTTCTCGCTGCTCTCGGGCATCCTCGGCTTCTACTTCACCGGCGAAACGCTCAACGTCATGACCATCGGCGGCCTCGCCCTGGCGGTCGGAACGGTGGTGGATGCCGGCATCGTCGTGGTCGAAAACATCATGCGCCACCGCCACATGGGCAAGGGCGCCATCGACGCCGCCCGCGACGGCGCCGAAGAGGTTTCGATGCCGATCCTGGCCGGCACCGTCACCACGCTGGCGGTCTTCATCCCGGCGCTCTTCCTGACCGGCATGATCAAGTTCCTCTTCCAGCCGCTGGCGCTGGCGGCGGTCCTCACCATCGCCGCCTCCTACGTCATCGCCATGACCGTCTGCCCCGCCTTCTGCGCGCGCTTCCCCACCAAGAACGGCGAACAGGCCAAGCTGGAGCACGATTTGGAGGAGCGCCTGGCCAAACCCGCCACCTTCTACGAGCGGCTGCTCTCCCGGACCATGCAAGCGCGCTGGCTGACCATCGCGCTCATCGGCGGACTCTCCGTGGCCAGCTTCCTGCTCCTGCCGTTCATCGGCACCGAACTCTTCCCGGCGGTGGATGCGGGCTCCTTCGAAATCCGCGTAAAAACCGCGCCGGGCACCCGGCTGGAACTCACCGAAAAGCTGGTCGAAAAGATCGAGCAGCACATCCAGGCGACCATCCCGAAAGACGATATCATATCGATCATCTCCAACATTGGCCTGCCCGTCGGCAAGGGCGCGGGTTTTTCGACCGTACTCAGCCCCAATTCCGGCCCCGACACGGCGTTCCTGATCGTCAACCTCGCGGAGAAGGGCCGCAAGAAGAGCGTCATGGCCTATGTCAAGGAACTGCGCGCCGGCCTGGCCGAGGCCTTCCCACACGAAAAATTCCTCTTCGTCACCGGCGGCATCATCAACGCCACGCTCAATGAAGGCGTCGCCGCGCCGATCGACATCCAGGTGGCGGCCGGCACCCTGGAGGCCTGCCGCGCCACCGCTGAAAAGATCGAACGCGCCGTGCGTGAAATCCGCGGCACCGCCGACGTGCAGATTGCCCAGGCGCTCGACTATCCCCAGCTCGACATCCAGGTCGACCGCGCCAAGGCCGCCCTCTTCGGATTGACGCAGGAGGACGTCGCCCGCAACGTTGTCACCGCCTACGGGTCGAGCATCGGCCTCAGCCGCATGATCTGGATCGACAAGGGCGGCACCGACTTCTTCATCGGCGTCCAGTACGACAGCAACGAGGTCGAATCCATCGAGGAGCTGAAGAACATACCCCTGCCCGTCGAGGTCGATGGCCAGCGCACCACCGTTCCGCTCTCGAGCGTCGCCACGATCCAGCGCGTCAACATTCCCGGCGAAATCACCCACAACAACATCACGCGCGTCAACGACGTCTACGTGAACATCGAAGGCCGCGACCTCGGCTCGGTGGTCAAGGATGTCGAAAAAGTGCTCGCCGGCATCGAGCTGCCCAGCGGCGTAACCGTCAGCCTGCGCGGCCCGGTGCAGTCGATGCGCGAAGGGGCGTCGACGATCGGTTTCGGCCTGCTCACGGCGACCATCCTGGTCTTCCTGGTGCTGATGGCGCAGTTCCGCTCGTTCTCCGAGCCGCTGATCATCATGCTCGCCGTGCCGCTGGCGCTTTCGGGCGTGGTGGTCGCGCTCTACGCCACGGGCACCAATCTCAACATACAGTCGCTGATGGGCACGCTGATGCTCATCGGCGTGGTGGTGAACAACTCGATCCTGCTGGTCGAATTCGCCAACCGGCAGATGGATCTCGGCCACAGCCCGTTCGAAGCCGCCTACGAGGCCGCCTGCGTCCGCCTGCGCCCGATCCTGATGACCTCGCTCACCATGCTCGCCTCGCTCGCGCCGTTCGCCTTCAACTTTTCGATCGGCAACGAAGCGATGGTTCCGCTGGCGCGCGCGATGATCGGCGGCATGGTCTCCTCCACCATCCTGACCCTCTTCCTCGTGCCCTGCGTCTACACCCTCGCAAAAAAGCACGAACCCCAAACAGCCCGATAGCCCGGAGAACGACATGAAACGCAACCTATCCTTCCTGGTCTTGGCCCTCGCCGCCGCCGCGCACGCGCAACCGCAGCCGATCGACCTGCCCACCGCGCTGCGGCTGGCCGACGAGCAAAACACCGACCTCGCCATCCAGATCCAGCAGACCACCCGGGCGGAAC
>JBGSLE010000227.1:0-9127 GCA_041740875.1 Pontiella sp.
TCTGCGTGGACTTGCACGCCCAGCAGATCCAAGGCTTTTTCGACATCCCGGTGGACCACCTCTACGCCGCGCCGGTCATCGTCAAGTATCTGCGTAGCCTCGAGCTGGAAAACCTCGTGGTGGTGTCGCCGGATGCCGGCGGCATGAAGATGGCCGACGCCTACGCCAAGCTGCTCAACGCCGGCATCGCGGTCGTCGGCAAGCAGCGCAAGAACGCCACGGACGTGGTGGCCAACCACCTGGTGGGCGACGTCGAAGGGTGCAACACCCTGCTGGTCGACGACATGACCTCGACCGCCGGCACGCTCACGGCCGCCGCCAAGCTGCTCAAGAAGGCCGGCGCAAAATCGGTCCGGGCCGCCGTCAGCCATTCGCTGCTCATGGACGTGGGGATTGCGCGGCTGAAGGAATCGCCGATCGTCGAGCTGGTGACGACCGACACGGTTCCGCAGCGCAAATGGGAAGATTTCAATGTTACGGTACTGTCGGTAGCCGACGTATTGGCCGAGGCGATCTGCCGCATTCACAACGACCAATCCGTCAGCTCGCTATTCAGGGTTGACAATTAGGAGAGAATCAATGAAAGACGCAAAACTGTTTGCTAAGAAGAGAACCCTCGGCGGTTCCAGCCACGTCCGCCGCATGCGCAAGACCGGTGTGTTGCCGGCGGTGATTTACGGCGACGAAAAGGAGCCGGTTTCGATTCAGCTCGATACGCATGCCTTTGAACAACTGCTCCACCACCACACCAGCGAAACCTTGCTCATCGAGATCGACCTCGAAGGCGAAGGCACCATGTCCGTGCTGGTGAAGGAGGTTCAGCACCATCCCGTGTCCAGCGACCTGCTGCACGTCGATCTGCAGCGCGTGGCGGCCAACAAGCCGATCCATGTCGAAATCCCGCTCGAACTGGTGGGCGAAGCGGCTGGCGTCAAGCTGGGCGGAACGCTCGAGCACATCATGCACGCGATCCATGTCGAGTGCCTGCCGGGCGATCTGGTTGAATCCATCAAGGTGGATGTCACCCAGCTCGGTATCGGCGATTCGCTCCACGTTTGCGACTTGAAGCTGCCCAAGATGAAGATTCTCGCCGACGCGGATGCAATCATGGCCGTTGTTGCCGGGCCGCGCGCCGAGCAGGAAGAGGAATCTGCCGCTGCTGTCGCCGAGCCGGAAGTGATCGCCAAGAAGAAGGGCGAGGACGAGTAGTCTTTGCACGCTCCTTTCCGGAGGCGGTTGGTGAAACTGGTCGTTGGACTGGGGAATCCCGGACCGGAATACCGGGGAACCCGCCACAACATCGGCTACATGGTGGCGGATGAGCTGTCGCGGCGGCACGGGGCCGGATTCCGCAAGATGTTCTGGTTCCCGGCCCTGCAGTCCCGGTGCATGATCGCGGGACAGGAGGTGCGGCTGCTGAAGCCGACGACCTTCATGAACCGCAGCGGCCGGGCGGTCTGGGGGGCGATGCGGAAATGGCGCGCCGGCCTGGCCGATACCGTCGTGGTCTACGACGATATCGATTTGGATTTCGGGGCCATCCGGGTGCGGGGCAAGGGCTCCGGCGGCAGCCACAACGGGATGAAGTCGGTTCTGGAGTGGTTGCAGGATCCGGAGTTCCCGCGCGTGCGGGTGGGCATCGGGCCAAAACCCGCTGGCGGGGAGATGATTGAATACGTGCTGGGGGAATTCGGTGCGGACGAGCATTTGAAGTTGGAAAAGGTTGTCGAACATGCCGCCGATGCGGTAGAAAGCATCTTTTCGGTCGGGACTGAACGAACCATGAACGAGTTCAACCAGTCGAAGATAGGCTAAGCAAGGAGAAATACATTGAATACGTTGTACGAAGGATTGTTCATCTTTCCGGAGTCGCTGGACGAAGCAGGTCTCGACCAGGCGGTGGCCCGCGTGAAAGAGGAACTGGAAAAGCTCGGCGGTTCCATTGAGAGCATCACCCGCATGGGCAAGAAGACGTTCGCCCGCGCGCTGAAGAAGCAAAAGGCCGGCCTTTATGTCGTCATGATGTTCCGGATCGATGGCACGAAGATCGATGCGTTCAAGCTTCGCCTGAAGCTGACGACGAACGTGTTCCGCCACCAGTTTATTGAAGCCTCAGCGGCGGGAGTAGGCAAGGAGGCGTAGCATGGGCAGCTTCAACCGGGTCCTGTTGATGGGCAATCTGACGCGCAATCCGGAAATCCGGTACACGCCGTCGGGAACCGCCGTGGCCGATCTGGGCCTGGCCATCAACGAAAGCTTCAAAAACAAGGCGGGCGAGACGGTTGAGCAGACCTGCTTTGTGGATGTGGTGGTGTGGGGGCGCCAGGCCGAAACGGCCTCCGAGTACCTCCACAAGGGATCGCCGGTGTTCGTGGAAGGGCGCCTGCAACTCGACCAATGGGAAAACCCGCAGGGGGAAAAGCGGAGCAAGTTGCGCGTCCGCGCCGATCGCGTCCAGTTTCTGGGCGCCCCCGGCAAGGGAGCGGAACATTCCGCCGCACCGGCGGCTTCGGCTCCGAACCAGGCGCCGCCGCACGAAATGGATGATGAAGACGACGTGCCGTTTTAGAGAAAGGATATGAATTATGGCTCGCAGAGAAAGAGAAGAATATAAACGGGATCCGGAACTCCTTCGTGGAGTGACGGATATCGACTACAAGGATGCCGAACTGCTCAAGAAGTTCATGACCGAGCGGGGCAAGATCCTGCCGCGCCGGTTGACGGGCGCCAACGCCGAGCAGCAACGCCAGATCAAGCGCGCCATCCGCCGTGCGCGGGTGATGGGGCTTGTTCGCTAAGGTTGAAAGGAAAACGCATATGTCAGTGCATGTTTTATTGATGGACCAGGTCGAAGGCCTGGGTATTGAAGGCGACATCGTGAAGGTGGCCGACGGCTTTGCCCGCAACTACCTTTTCCCGAACGGCTACGCCACGGTGGTGACCGAGGGCAAGAAGCGCCAGATCGAAAAGAAGCGCACCGAGCGCCTGGTGCAGCTCGAAAAGCAAAAGTTCGCCGCGCTGGAACTGGCGAAGAAGATCGAAGGAATCGAATGCACGATCGCCGCGAAGGTGGGCGAAAACGGCAAGATGTTCGGCTCCGTCGGTATTCCGCAGATCCTCGAAAAGCTCAAGGCGCAGGGACTCGACCTCGACAAGTCGAAGATCGCCCTTGCCACCCCGCTGCACGAACTCGGCGTGTTCGATGTCGCCATCAAGCTCCACCCGGAAGTCACCGGCACCCTCAAGGTCTGGATCGTAGAAGATAAATGATCCCAGAGGGTCCAGGGCCGGGACTGCGGATTCCCCCGCATAGCGGGGAAGCCGAACGGGGGGTTCTAGGTTCCATCCTGCTCGACCCGGTCAATGCCGTGGACAAATGCCTGGCCAAGCGCCTGGGTAGCGATGCGTTTTACGACCGTCGCCACCAGGCGCTTTTTGAGCATCTGGTCGATATGAACCAGGCCAATGTGCCGATGGACGCCATCACGATCGCCGAGTGGCTCAAGAGCCACCAGGCCATCGAAAAAGTGGGTGGCTACGACTACCTCGTCCAGCTCCAGGAGAGCACGCTGGTGCCTGCGCATGTCGAGTTCTACTGCGACATCGTGCTGGAAAAGAAGATCTATCGCCGCCTGATCGAGCAATGTAGCGAGATGATCGATGCCGCCTACAAGGGCGAAGACGACGCCTCGATCCTGGTCAGCCAAGCAGAGTCAGATCTATTTAAACTGGGTGAGCACGGCGCCGAACAGATTCCTGATTGGCGCGATTCGGTGAAGGAGGTCTTCACCGCGATCGAGAACACCAACCCCAACGAAGTGTTGACCGGCGTGACCACCGGCTACGTGGGGCTCAACGAGCGCCTCGGCGGCTTGCAAAAAACCGACATGGTCGTGCTGGCTGCCCGCCCGGCCATGGGGAAAACCTCGCTGGCCATGAACATTGCGGAACACGCGGCGCTCGGCCACTTGGCGCCGGGCGGAAAAGGGGTTCCCGTCGGCATCTTCAGCCTGGAAATGTCGCGCGAGCAGCTCGTGCGGCGCATGCTCTTCTGCAACGCCCGCCTGCCTTCCCACCGCATCCGCGGCCGTAGGCTTACCGCCAGCGAACACGCCCAGCTGACCTCGTCGGTCGACCGGCTCTCCAAGGCGAAGATCTTCATCGACGACACACCCGGCCTCGAAGCGGTCGAACTGCGTTCCCGCGCCCGCCGGATGAAAAGCCGCTACGGAATCCAGCTGATCGTGGTCGACTATCTCCAGCTCATGAACTATTCCAAGTTCGCCAAGGAGGGCCGCCAGCGCGAAACGATGGCTATTTCGGGCGCGATCAAGGCCATGGCCAAGGAGCTCGAAGTGCCGGTCATCGTGCTCAGCCAGCTCAGCCGCGCCACCGAGCAGCGCGGGGGGGAAAACGTGCCCAAGCTTTCCGACCTGCGCGACTCCGGCGCCATCGAGCAGGATGCCGACGTCGTGATGCTGCTCTACCGCCCCAGCTACTACAAACACGGCGACGACCGCAACACCGACAATCTCGCGATCGTCGATGTCGCCAAGTTCCGCCATGGTTCGACGGGCGAAGTAAAGATGAACTTCATCCGCGACTACACCCGCTTCGAAGACCGGACCGAACGCGACGACGAAGAATACGCCCCGGCCGAAGACGCTTGATTTTCCCACCCTCCGGAACCATCCACATGATGAAAACAACAGCCATTCTGCTGGGACTGCTGGCGGTGTTTCCGGTTTTCGCCGAAACAATCAAGGACATCCGCATCGTCAACCAGGCGGGCGAGTCGTACGACATCAGCTCGGTTGCGGCCTTCACCTCCTTCAAGGTGGGCGAGCAGGTGCCCGACCGGGAAACCATACTTTCGTCGATCGCCGTGGACGTCAACCGCATGCGCGAATCCGGCCGCTATTCGTTTGTCAACGCCCGCATGGACGTCGAGGGGGAGGGCGTCGTGCTCGTCTATACGGTATCCTCGAAGCACCGGCTCCGCCGCATCGAAATCAGCGGTGCGGACCACATGCGCAACGGCAAGGTGCGCAAGAAATCCGAACTGGAGATCGGCCAGTTCGCCGACGACGCCACGTTCGAGCTGGCCGCCGCCAAGATCAAGGAGGCCTATCGCGACCACTGGTATCCCGACGCGAAGGTCGAATGGACAAAGAAAACCAACGATGAATTGGGCACGGTGGATGTGACCTACCGCATCGACACAGGGCGCAAGCTCGGCATCAAGGACATTGAATTCGAAGGCAACGACCTGGTCGAGGACAAGAAGCTGCTCAAGGTGATGCAGCAGAAGAAGAAAAACTGGCTTTCATTCATCACCGGCGCGGGCAAATACAAGGCCGAGGTGGTCGATTCGGATGTGTTCAGCCTCAAGTCCTTCTACATGAACAACGGCTTCCTCGACGTCAAGGTTTCGGAACCGGTGCTCGACTCTACGAAACCGAAGAAGGCGCAGCTCATCTTCAAGATCGAAGAGGGGCAGCGCTACCGCCTCGGGGAGATCCGGATTTCCGGCACGAAGGAGTTTGAAGAACAGGATCTCCGCCCGGGCATCCGGCTGCGGCGCGGCGACATCGCCGCCTACGAAAGCATCGAAGCCGGCAGCGAAAGCATCCGCGCCTACTACGGCAACCGCGGATATGTCCGCACCCTCGTCCGCCCCGCCTTCGACGCGGATGCCGAGGAGGGCGTCGTGGACGTCACCTACGAGATCACCGAGGGCTCCATCGGCTTCATCGACAAGGTGAACATCGGCGGCAACGAGCGGACGATGGACAAGGTCATCCGGCGCGAGCTGGTCATCTACCCCGGCGAAAAATACAACCGTAGCCGCGTGCAGACCTCGGAAAACCGCCTGCGCAACCTCAACTATTTCGAGATCGTCACCATCAATCCCGAGCCGACCGAAGAGAGCGCAAAGTACGATCTCGACATCCAGGTCAAAGAAAAGCCGACCGGGCAGTTTTCGGCGGGCGTCGGCTTTTCGAGCGTCGATTCGCTCGTCGGCTACGTCGAGCTTTCTCAGGGCAACTTCAACTACAAGACGTGGCCGCCGATCGGCGCCGGCCAAAAGTTCAAGATCCGCGCCCAGCTCGGCACCGAGCGCAACGACCTCGACATCTCCTTCGTCGAACCGTGGTTCCTCGACCGCCAGCTCTCGCTCGGCCTCGACCTCTACCACCGCGAGGCCCGCTATTTTTCCGACTCCTACGACCAGCGCACCGACGGCGCGCGCGTTTCGCTCGGCAAGCCGCTCTCCCGCTTCACCCGCGGAACCCTCTCCTACAGCGCCGAACTCTTCGATGTGTTCGACGTGTCCGCTTCCGCCTCCCAGGCCATCAAGGACGAAGAGGGCAACCGCACCAAGAGCGGCATCGACTACACCTGGAGCTTCGACTCGCGCGACCGCTTCTTCAACCCGACCCGCGGCAACAAGACCAGCGTCTCGCCCTATTTCGCCGGCGGCCCGCTGGCGGGCGAGACCGATATCTTCGGCGGACGCGTCCGCTCGACCCACTATTGGCCGCTGATCGGCGACATGGTCTTCAACCTCCGCGGGCAGATGGAGGCGGTCGAGGCCTTTGGCGAAAGCAAGGAAAACGCCTCGACCTACGGCGACGGCGTGCCGATTTTCGACCGGCTCTTCCTCGGCGGTTCCTATACGCTGCGCGGCTTCGAATACCGCGATGTCGGACCGGTCGATCCGCTGACCGACGATCCGGTGGGCGGCAACAGCTCGGCCTACGCCACCGCCGAACTGACCTTCCCGATCTGGAACAAGATCCGCGGCGCCACCTTCTACGACTGGGGCTTCGTGAACGTCGATTCGTGGGATTTCGACACGTCGGCCTACAACGACAACTGGGGTATCGGCCTGCGCCTCGACCTGCCGGGCTTCCCGCTCCATCTCGACTATGCCTGGCCGATCACCTACGACGATCGGTATCAGGATGGCGACGGACGCTTCAACTTCCTGATCGGCCACACCTTCTAGCAGGAGCCTTCGCCATGTGCCTCGCCGTCCCCGTCAAAGTGGTTGAACTGCTCGATGGCCAAACGGCGGTCGGCGAACAGCTGGGCGTCCGGGTCGTTTTTTCCACTGCGCTGCTCGAACACGTGGCCGTCGGCGACCATGTGCTCGTCCACACCGGCATCGCCATCGAAACCCTCGATGAATCCGAAGCGCAGGAGACGCTGCGTGTTTGGAGCCAGCTCAACGGCGGCGGCGAATGAACCTGGTCTCGGCCTTTCGCGATCCGCAATTGGCGCGCACGCTTGCCGCCGCCATTGCCGAGACGGTTGGCGATCGTCCGTTCCAAGTCATGGAAGTCTGCGGCGGGCAGACGCACACCATCCACAAATACCGTTTGCGCGAACTGCTGCCCCCAAACCTGCGCCTCGTCTCCGGCCCCGGCTGCCCGGTTTGCGTGACGCCGGTCGGCTACATCGACAAGGCCGTCTCGCTGGCGCTCGACCACCGCGCAATCCTCTACACCTTCGGCGATCTGATGCGCGTGCCGGGCACGGCGATGTCGCTCGAAAAAGCGGCGGCCGAAGGCGCTGAAATCCATCCGGTCTATTCGCCCCTCCAAGCGGTGGCGGCGGCGCGCGAAGGTTCCGGGAAGCACGCAGTCTTCCTCGGCATCGGCTTTGAAACCACGTTGCCGGGCATCGGCTTGGCCATCCAAGAGGCGCACCGGCTAGGGCTGGATAATTTTTCGGTGCTGCTTTCCGCCAAGCGCGTCCCGCCGGTGCTCGATGCGCTGCTCTCCTCGGGCAAGGCCAAGATCGACGGCTTCATTACGCCGGGCCACGTCACGTCGGTCATCGGAACAAAGGCCTACGACGAACTCTGCCGCCGCCACGCGGTGCCGATGGTGGTGGGCGGGTTCGAACCGGTCGATTTGCTCGGCGCGCTCCAGCTGCTCGCCGGCGAGCGGGTTCGCGGCGGCTGCGGAAACCTGAACGCCTATGCCCGCGCCGTTTCGCACCAAGGGAATCGAAAGGCCCAAGAGGTGATTGCCGAGGTATTCGAGGAGCGCGACGAAACCCTACGCGGGCTGGGAGAAATCAAAAAGGCGGGTTACGGCATCCGCCAGGCCTTCGAACGGTTCGATGCCGATCGGCGGTTTGAAATCGTCACCGAAAGCCACGAGCCGCCGGGCTGCATCTGCGGCGACATCCTTTGCGGAACCAAAAACCCGTCCGATTGCCCCTTGTTTGGAAAAACCTGTACGCCCGACGCGCCGGTGGGTTCCTGCATGGTCAGCAACGAAGGCGCCTGCAACGCGGCCTTCCTGTACGGATGATCTAGCCCTACATCTTCGTGGCGCGCAGCCCGATGGTCTGGTTGAAGACGGGCTTTTCCGGGGTATGGTCGAGGTCGGCGCAGAAGTAGCCGATGCGTTCGAACTGGAAGCGCTCGCCTGGTTTGGCCTGGGCCAGGCTGGGTTCGATCTTGGCGGAGATGGTCTTGAGCGATTCTTGGTTTAGGAATTCCTTGAAGTCCCGATCCTTGTCTCCCAAGGGGTTTTCCACGGTGAAGAGCCGGTCGTAGAGGCGCACTTCGGCGTCGGCCGCATGCTGGGCGGAGACCCAGTGGATGGTGCCGCCGACCTTGCGGCCGTCCGGGGCGCTGCCGCCCTTGGATTCCAGGTCGCAGGTGCAGGTGATGGAGACGACGTTGCCGGCGGCATCCTTCTCGACGCCGGTGCAGGTGGCGAGATAGGCGCCGCGGAGGCGCACTTCGCGGCCGATGGTGAAGCGCTTGTATTTGTTGGGGGCGTCGTCCATGTAGTCGTCGCGCTCGATCCACAACTCGCGGCTGAAGGGCACCTTGCGCGTGCCGGATTCTTCCTGCTGCGGATGGTTCGGGATGTCGAACTCCTCGACCCGTCCGGCGGGATAGTTATCAATGACAACCTTGATCGGGTCGACGACGGCCATGGCGCGCGGCGAGGTTTCGTTGAGGTCGTCGCGCACGCAGCTTTCGAGCAATTCGACTTCCGAGATGCTTTCGAACTTGGTGCAGCCGACGATGGCGCACAGCCGGCGGATGGCGGCGGGGGTGTAGCCGCGGCGGCGCATCCCGCAGAGGGTCGGCAGGCGC
>JBGSLE010000228.1:0-13078 GCA_041740875.1 Pontiella sp.
CCCCTCCGCAAACCCGAGCTCCGCGCCCGAGGCCGCCGCGACGGCGTTCAGCGCCCGCAGGAGATCCATGCCCGTCAGGTCGATGGTGATGCGTTGTTCGGCGAGGCCAGGCTTCTGCAAATCCACCTCGAAGCCTTCCAATCCCGGCAGGCCGCTATGCCGCGCCGACTTGACCAGCCGGTCCAGGACGTAGCGGGCGGGAACCTTGACGAATTCGCCGCCCGGCGCGGAGACCTGGCGCAACGAATCGGCCGGCTCGGCGCCGCCGGCAATGCCTGCGGCGGCCAACAATAAAACGAAGATCAACGCCTTGTTCATCCGGGACTCCTGTGCGCGGGTTCACCAAATGCGTACACGCTAGCCGACCGCCGCCAAGAATACAAGAATGCCGCAGAGGTAATCAGTCGAGTGTGTTTACAAGCAAGCCGGAGCGCAGCTTGGGCTCGAACCAGGTGCTCTTGGGCGGCATCAGCATGCCGGCGTCCGCCACGGAGAACAGCTGCTCCATGGAGGTCGGGAACATGGAGAACGCCAGCACGGCGCGTCCGTCGTCCACCCACTTTTCCAGTTCGGCCGTGCCCTTGATTCCGCCAATGAAGTCGATGTCGTTGCTCTCGCGCGGATCATCAATGCCGAGGATCGGGCCCAGCACCTCGTTCTGCAGGATGCTGACGTCGAGCGCGGCGACCGGATCGGTGGCCGTAGGCTTGTTTTTCGGAACCAGCGTGCTCCACCGGCCCTCCATGTACATGCAGATTTCGCCGGCCTTGCGCGGGGTCGAAACGCCGTTTTGTTCGACGGCGAATTTTTCCGACAGCGCCTTGTTGAAGGCCTCCTTCGTGGAGGGCAGGCGCAGGATGACGCGGTTGTAGGCCATAATCTTCAGTTCGCTCTGCGGGAACATGACGGCGAGGAACCAGTTGTAGGGCTCGTTGCCGGTGTGTTTCGGGTTCGCCGCGCGGCGCATCGCGCCGACCTTCACGGCGGAGGCCGAACGGTGGTGTCCGTCGGCGACATAGGTGTTGGGAATCTCCGCGAAGGCCTGCTCGACGGCGGCGGCATCGGCGAATTTCCAGACCGTGTGCGCGACGCCATCGACCGCCGTGAAGCGGTAGAGCGGCGCGGTTTTCTTCACGGCGTCCATCATCGCGTTGATCGTTGCGCTGTCGCGGTAGGCCAGGAAGACGGGGCCGGCATTGGCGTTCTGCGTATCGACGTAGCGGATGCGGTCCTCTTCCTTCGCGCGGCGGGTCTTTTCGTGGATCTTGATCTTGCCGGTTTCGTAGTCCTGGACATGGCAGGTTGCCACGATGCCATACTGGATGCGTTCGCCCATCTGCTGGCTGTAGAGATAGACGGACGGCTCTTTTTCGCGAACCAAGATGCCTTCGTCCATCAGTCGGTAGAGGTTTTCCCTGGCTTTGGCGTAGACGGCGTCGCTGTAGGGATCGGTGCCCGCGGGCAGGTCGATTTCGGCCCGCACCACATGCAGGAAGCTGTAGGGGTTTCCCGCCGCCAACGCCGCCGCCTGCTTTGTATCGACCACGTCGTAGGGAACCGATGCCACCAGCGCCGCCTTGTCCGCCACCGGACGCCATGCCTTGAATGCCTTGACCTTCATTGGAATCTCCTGGGTTGAAAAATGCGCGCGCAATCTAATGCGCCCCGCCCCCCTTGTCAATTTGCCACCGCATCCGCAATCAAAGCCAAGGCCTGCAAAGCGCGGCCGCCGGACGGGTTCCCCGCAACAATTTCTTAATACGTTCTTCCATTCCACGGAATTTCGCCTATTTTCATTGGTCGTTCAGGGGGAAGAGGATGTCCACGGGGTTCCAGGGAAAGTTCCATCGTCAGAACATGCTTTCGCGCTTCGCGAAGGATCTTGTGCGCCGTTCGCGCTCCCGGTGCGAAATGTGCGGCAAGCAGGGCGTCAAGCTCGAGCCGTTCGAGGTGCCGCCCGTCGAGGAGGAAACCATGATCGACCGGTGCCTCTTTGTTTGCGACGGATGCCGCAAGCAGATTGCCGAACCCTGGAAAATGATTCCCTCCCAATGGCGCTGCCTCGGCGAAACCCTCTATTCCGAGGTGCCCGCCGTGCAGGTCGTCTCCTTCCGCCTGCTCCGCCGGATTGCCAAGACCGAACGCTGGGCGCAGGACCAGCTCGAACACGCCTACCTCGACCCCGCGCTCGAAGCCTGGGCCGACGCGGCGGAATAAGCGGGTGCAGCCGCGTGCCTGGTGCGGAAAACAGAGGAACCTCGGCCTACCCTAGATTCGGAAATGGGGTAACCACGAAAAACCTGGCGCGGCAGAGCCGCAACCGAATGGAGAACCCGGATTTATGAACAGAAGGCCGCGAAGACGGAAAGAAACCTAAAGAAAACCATGGCGGAACCATCCGTCTTTCCATACATTCCCCATAAGTTGCCGACGCGGGCCGAAAGGCTCTGTCCAACAGAATTTTATCCTCCTGCCATCAAGCTCCTGCGATGGAATCTGGAGTTCCGGGAAGGCAGGAGGGATAAAATCCTAATCGTTTGTTTTATGAAAAATATTACCATCATATTGTTTGCGACCTTCCTCCTTTCGGGGTGTGCAACCACACTAAACCAAGCGGAGTTAAAAGAGCTCACGGCGAAGCACATGACCTATACTGTTTCTGAATGGCGCTACATGGGAACGAAAAAGGGATTTCATTACTTTAATTGCGCAGGAATCGTCTTGTGGGAAGGTGGAACCTACAAGATTTCAGAAAATGACCTGACGCTGAAAACAACATTTCCGTACACAAAAGACTCGAACAAATGGATTTTGCAACCATGGGGAAGTCCTCACCCGAATAATCGAAAATTCATACAGGATTTAACAGGAGACTACATCAAAGGTTATGTAATTAGAACGAACTCCAATGGACTGGTAACAACCAATGAAGATCGCCCCATATTTTTCAATCTAAACCAATTTAACATTGAAACTAACCAGGGCATGGGCTTTGCCGAGAAAACGCCTATTGATTAGGTCAAAGTGTGTGTGCCCGTAAAATCACACCTAACGTTAAGCTGGGACAATATAGGAAACCGAAATCATGGCATTGGTCACACGTATCGTCTTATCCATCATATTCTCTGCCACCATTTTCTTAGCGGTTCTGAACATGAAGAACTCTATCCCCAAATGGATTCCCACATTTTTAATTTTTTCAGGTTTGATTTACTTTGTGATATCGATTCCTTGGATCCTAATGGGGCCAACAACAAAAGATTTAATATTGAATCTGAGTGTTGAAGACAGAGAAATGCTTTCTATTTATTCAACGATGTTGGATATGATTAAAAACATCCTTCTTGTCGCTTCATTATTTGGTCTAAGCATCCAAATTAAAAAACAGAGTCAGCGGCTGGAGCCTATCGTGAAAACGTCAGCCGATGAAGTTGAAGCACAGGGCACTCAGGCTCACCCGTAACGTACGGCACAAAAAAAATGAATAGAGATAAATTAATCGGAATTTGCACCGGGAGCATGTTTTGTTCGGTGTTCAGAGTTTTATTTTACATCGATTCTGACTTGTCCTTCAGCGCGCCCGTGATTGTTTTTGTAGTATTGGCGATATGTTCAGCCATCGGTGTGTACAAGGCTAAACGATGGGCATACTGGAGTGCCTTAGGCTTGACTCTGCTTCAATTTACAGTCGACATAGTTGATGCATTTTTCATTGAGGACTTGTACCCAATAATCACAATCATTAGCTCGATACTGTTAATAGCAAAAAGCCGAACCACCATAAGCCCTTCTGAGTAAAGACCTGCGAAACACATGCTGCCGAAGGATCAAAAATTCCCCAATCCAATCTTTGCGCTTTTCCAACGTTCGCTATCGATCGGACCAACCAACCTGGTTTCAACTTGCGCCGTTTTTATTGAACCGTGCCGTTGGCACTATTTGCTGCGCAAATAATTTTCCGCTTCGCTCCCAAGCTGCATGGGCGCGTGGAGCAAGGCTCCCCTGCCGATTACCTGTACGGCGGGCTATGGACAGCCCGCCCTACCCCTGCCGATTGCCCGTGCGGCGGGCTAGGGACAGCCCGCCCTACCGGTAGGGATGCCTGTCCCTAGGCGTCCGAGGTCGCATCCAGTGGATGCGGGTCACAGAGCACCAGCGTTAGTCAACCCTGGTTTTTGAGAAAGTGTCAGTCCTATTATTTCGTCATTTTTCATCAAAGGGATCAGAGTACCAGCTTTAGTCAACCCCGCGCACTCCAAGGCAGCGGACATGGGCGCGAAGCGCTTTGGAGTGCGGCAGCTTGATGACGCTTTCAACCCCACCCGCAACGCCGTTTCAAAGCGCGGTGAACCCCCCGCACTCCAAGGAAAAGGGGTCGGGCCCGAATGGCACTAAGTTAAGCCTGATTTGCACGGTATTTGCTCCGGTGCAGCGTCACCTTCATCAGGTGCCGCGCGGTCGTTAAAAGCTGGTACGGTTTGGGCCTTCGCTTGACGCAGCGAGGTTCGCTGCGGCCGGGCCGCAAGGGAACCTCGTTCTCGCTGATCGCATCGTAGAGGCGGGAGACGATCCGGCGGCGTTCGCGCCCGCTGATCTTCGCGTGGTTAAGGTGCGGCTCCCACTGGCGCAAGGCAGAAGTGGCCCGGGGATTTCAGACCACGGGTTAAGTTGGGTTTGGCGCATGGCTCCCAACATGAAAGGATAGGAGCCATGGATAGGCGTCCGAGGTCGCATCGAGTGGATGCGGGTCAGAGCACCCGCGTTAGTCAACCCCGGTTTTTGAGGGGCTAATAGGCCCGCTCGTCGCGCTTTTCGATGAAGTTGATGAAGGAGCGGTTGGCGACGCGGTGGCCGCCGGGCGTGGGATAGTTTCCGGAAAAATACCAGTCGCCCTTGTGGTTCGGGCAGGCGGCGTGAAGTCCTTCGAGGCTCTGGTAGATGATCTGGACGTCCGCCTTCATGCCCACCGGCGTGAGGATTTCGGCGATCTTGGCGGAAACCTGTTCGGGGGTGAAGAGGTCGAACAGGCGCGTCACCTGGTTTTTCGATTCGGCGCGGGGCTTTTGCTCCTCGGCCTTGCAATCGCGGTAGATTTCAGCGAGCAGTCCGTCGCGCCCGCTGTCGCGCAGCAGCGCCACGGCCGCCTCGAAGGCGATGAAATCCTTCATCTTCGACATGTCGATGCCGTTGCAGTCGGGATAGCGGATCTGGGGGGCGGATGAGACGATGACGACCTTTTTCATGCCGAGGCGGTCGAGGATGCGCAGGATGCTGGTCCGCAGCGTGGTGCCGCGCACGATGGAGTCGTCGAGCACCACGAGCGTGTCGGTCGGCTTGATGACGCCGTAGGTGGTGTCGTAGACCTGCGCGACGAGATCCTCGCGGTCGGCATCGGCGGTGATGAAGGTGCGCAGCTTGGCGTCCTTGGTCATGATCTTTTCGATGCGCGGCTGGAAGGAAAGCAGCTCGTCGATGCGCTCGGCGGTGAGGTGCTTTTCCCGGAGCAGGTGGTATTTCATCCGCTCGCCGACCATGTCCTTGACGCCTTCCACCAGTCCGAGAAAGGCGGTTTCGGCCGTGTTGGGAATGTAGGAGAAGACGGTGTTTTCGAGGTCGTAGTCGATGGCTTCGAGCACGGGGCGGACGAGCGAGCGGCCCAAGTCCTTGCGCTCCTTGTAGATGTCGCGGTCGGTTCCGCGGGAAAAGTAGATGCGCTCGAAGGAGCACGGGGTCTTCACGGGGGCGGGATCGCTGACGACCTCCATCATCACCTTGCCGGTGCGCGTGACCACCAGCGCGCGGCCGGGGTCGATCTCGCGGATGGTTTCGATCGGGACGTTTAGCGCGGTCTGGATTTGCGGGCGTTCGGAGGCCACCACCACGATTTCGTCGTCTTGGTAGAAGAAGGCCGGCCGGATGCCGGCGGGATCGCGCAGAACGAAGAGGTCGCCGTGGCCGATCATGCCGGCCATCACGTAGCCGCCGTCGAACGAGCGGGTGGCCTTCTTGAGGATGCGGTAGATGTCGAGATCCTCGATGATGCGTTCGGTGATCTGGATGCGGTCGAGCCCTTCCTTGCGGTATTTGCGGAAGAGGAAGTCGTTGGCTTCGTCGAGGAAGTGGCCGATCTTTTCGAGCACCATGACGGTGTCGGTCTTGTTGCGCGGGTGCTGGCCAAGGTCGACGAGCATGTCGAAGAGTTCGTCGTTGTTGGTGAGGTTGAAGTTGCCGGCCAGCACGAGGTTGCGGGTCATCCAGTTGTTTTGGCGCAGGAAGGGGTGGCAGAAGGTTTCGCCGGCCGCGCCGTGGGTGCCGTAGCGCAGGTGGCCGAGCAGCAGCTCCCCGGCGAAGAGGACGTTGCGCTTGACCCAATCGCCGCTTTGGTAATCGACCGGGTGCTTTTCCCGCGCGTTGGCAAAGGCCTTCACGATGCGGCTGCGCACCTCCATGATGGGGTTCTTGTCGGCCGAGCGGGTGCGGAAGATGTAGGGCTCGCCCGGGGGCATGTCGAGCTTGATGGCGGCAACGCCCGCCCCGTCCTGCCCGCGGTTGTGCTGCTTTTCCATCAGAAGCGTGAGCTTGTTGACCCCGTACATGGGGGTGCCGTACTTCTCGATGTAGTAGTCCAGCGGTTTCAGCAGGCGCACAGCGGCGATCCCGCATTCGTGACCGATCCAATCGCTCATAACATACCGTCCTCGGGTTATGTTCGGGTTCCGTTAGAGGGGCGCACCGTGCCTTAGAAACCCCCCTGCGTCAAGCCCGCCATGCAGGATTTACCGACCCGTCGAAACCCCCTTCCCAGCGCTCGCGGAACAGGACATATTCCACGCGTTTTTGCACATTTCAGGAATCCGGGCGACTGATTCCGCGATCTCAGCCAACCAGGCGTTTTTTAAGCCGTTTTCATGCCTATCGCCTTCCCTGCATCTGCCCGCGCTGGTTTTGGCCGGCATCGCCCCGGCCAAGACAACATGAACCGCAACGACCAGGTGCGTGCATTGGCCGTCCCTTCGCTTGCGGAAACCGTGTCTTCACGGTAAGGTTCCGTTCCACAAACCGAAGGGATGCACATGAAGGACATCGATACCGAAAAGAAGATCGCCGTTTTGATCGATGCGGAAAACGCCCAATGCAGCGGCCTGGCCGCCGTGCTCAACGAAATTTCGAAGCATGGCCACATCATCGTCAAAAAGGCCTATGGCGACTGGAGCAGCAACCACCTGAAAAACTGGAAGCAGCCGCTCAACGAGCTGGCGATCAACCCGGTACAGCAGTTTTCCTACACGCAGGGCAAGAATTCGTCCGACGCCGCCATGATCATCGACGCGATGGACCTGCTCTACAGCGGCAAGTTCGACGCCTTTGCGCTGGTGACGAGCGACAGCGACTTCACAAAGCTGGCCTCGCGCCTGAAGGAGTCGCAGATTTTCGTCTTCGGCGTCGGCGAAGGCAAGACCCCGGTCGCCTTCCGCAACGCCTGCGACGACTTCATCCTGACCGAAGTGCTGCAGGACTCCGCCGAAGGCAAAGAAGACGCCGGCGGGAAAAACGCAGGCAAGACCGACACCCGGCAGAACAAGCAGCAGTTGCGCCGCGATTCCAAGCTCGTCACGATCCTGCGCGACGCGGTGACGGAATATGCCGACGAGGACGGCTGGGCGCTGCTCTCCGCCTGCGGCAGCCTGATCAAGCGCCAGTACCCGGACTTCGACCTGCGCAGCTACGGCTACCGCACCTTCACCCTGCTTTTCGAGGCCACCGACCTCTTCGATTTCGACCGCCGGCGCAACGGCTCCATCCAGACCGTTTACGTCAAGGACCGGAAAAAATAGCATGTACACCCTGGAAAAAGAGCTGTTCGTTGCGACCTCCCGCGAGTGCGCCTGGGACTTCATCCGCAATCCGGCCAACCTCGACAAGATCACGCCCGACGACATGGCCTTTGAAATCGTCTCGGACCTGCCGGAAGAAATGCACGAAGGCATGCTGGTGGAGTACCGGGTCAAAATCCCCTTCATGGGCAGGCGGACCTGGGTAAGCGAATTGAAGCATATCCGCCCGCTCGAATCGTTCGTCGACGAGCAGAAGATCGGCCCCTATGCCTTCTGGTACCATTTCCACGGAATCGAACCGGCCGAAGGCGGCGTGAAACTCATCGACCGGGTCAGCTACGAACTCCCCTTCGGCCCCTTCGGGAAACTCGCCCACGCCCTCTTCATCCGGAACACCCTCGAACGGATCTTCGCGCACCGCGAGCAGGCCTTCGGCAAGATGCTCGCAGAAAAATAATTTTTCCGCACATGTTTCCGGCGAAACGCGCGTCAGGTTTATTGATGAAATCCTTTTTGACAAACCTATGTTTCGCGGCGGCTGAACGGGAGATGCATTGATGGGCAGATGGTTCCAGGTCGGTTTCTTCGGAAAGAAAAACATCGCCTCCCGTTTTAGCGACTGCGTGCAGTGCCGCCGCCTCTCCTTTTTCAATTCCTACGACACCGTGAAGTTCCTGGTGGGAGGCAAGCTGCCCCTGCTGCCGCTGGGCCGCTTCCGCATCCTGGAGGAGTGCCCCCATTGCGGCCACCGCGCCGTCGCCACGCACAGGAAGTACGAGCACGAACGCAAGCGCAGCCTCGACGGCATGATGGCCGAATTTTCAGAGGATCGCGACAACATGGGGGTTTGCTGCCATGCGCTGCAAACGCTGATGGTCTACGACGAGGAGGCGTGGTTCCGCGATCTGAGGAAGATCTACGGAGCGCGCTTTGCGGCCAACAAGGAGGTCCAGCTCCTGTTGGCCCAGGGCCTTTGCCGTTTTGGCGACTACGATGCCGCCATGGTCCATTGCCGGCAGGCCATCGTTCTCGGCGTCGGCCGCCGCGCGGAGGTACTGCTCGAACTTTGCCAAAAGATGAAGGAAGCGACGGAATGGCCGAACCGGAACATGGACTCCAAGCTGGAGCCCGAATCGGCAAAACGCGCCTACTTGCCGTTGCTGGCCTTCATCGCCATCCTGCTTGGCGTGGCCTCCTACGTAACAGTGCAAGCCATGCGAACGCACACCGTTTGGCTCGTCAGCGGGTCGCTGGAAAAATATGCGGCGGAACTCGACGGAAAACGCTACACGCTAGGTCCGGGCGAAATCCATAAAACCAAGTTGCGCCTTGGCCACCATGAATTGAGCTCTGGCAAGGAACCCCTGACCGAATTCGACTATTCCATCCCGCTGTTTAAGCAGTTTGCCGAACGGCACCTGCTCATCGTCAATCCAGACGCCATGGCCATCATCGCCGTTAAGCGCCCGCAGCAAAAGGCAGACGGGAAACCCGGCGTGGAAGAGGTGCATTTCGGCGAGCGAATCCACCTGCTTCAAGGAATCGGTAGCCGCCGGGTTTCGGGGAGCGAGGGGCGCGCGCCCGTGCGCCTGGTGCGCCCGAAAACGCATATGGAAGCCCTGGCGAAAATGCAAGGCATGGGCCTGACGGCGCAAGTGGGCGTCTATGCCCGCCGCGCGCTCGCCGCAAATCCAGCCAGCCCGGAAGCCGACGCGCTGCTCGGCGCTGCGTTGGCGGATCTGAACGATGCGCAGGTTGCGGTATTCCTCCGCAAGGGGTTGGCGGCAACGCCCCCGCTCATGCCCTGGCACGCGCGCTACCAGGACCACATGCAGGCGCGCCATCCCGAATACGACCTGGTGGCCGAATACGCCGCCCGCTGCCAGTCAAACCCCGACGAACCGGAAAACTTCTACCTCCTCGGCCGCATCGTGGAAAATCCGGAAGTGGCGCGGCGCAGCTTCCTCCTGGCCGAAAAGGGGCGGGGCTGCGGTGGCAGGGGCTACCAGGCCATCGCCCGCAACTTCTTCGTTCGCGGCCAGTTCAGCGATGCCCTGCCCTATTCGGACAATGCCGTGGACGTTGCGCCGGAATCACCCGAATTCTTCCGCCTGAACCGGCATATACACCTCGCCTTGCGCAACTATGGCGTACTGGCAGGAATGGCCGCCGCGCGGCTGGCGGCCAACCCCGGCGATTTGGCTGCGGCGGAAGACCGCGTCCTCCACCTTGCCTGCGAAGGCTACCACATCGAGGCCGAACAAGCGGCCGCCGAATTCAGCGCCGGGCGCACCAATATCCTCGCGCGGCTGAACGCCGTCCGGTTCTACGCGGTCGGCAACCTGCCGAGCTATTTCGACTACAAGCAAGAGGCCGGCGATTCCATGGTTGCATTCGAGCGGTTGCTTTACGGTGGGAAGGTTGCCGAAGCCGACCGGTGGCTGTCGGGTAGCGCAACCAACCACCCGATCGACCACCTGCTGTTGCATTGCCTGGCCATGGAAAACGGAAACGCGGAGATCGCCGAAACCCACCTGGCCTTGGCGCAAGAACGCATGGCCGACCCCGGCTTCCACGGCTGGAAGGCGGCGGGATTGCTTTCCCCAGAACAGCCACCTGCGGTTCCGGATCTTGCAGCCCTCGAAGCCGATCCCGTGGAAATCGCCCTTCTGAGTCTCGTCCTCGGCTACCGTTTTCCCGCCATGCAAGCCGAATACGACGCGCTGGCGCGCCTCTACAACTTCACTCCGCAACACCCGCAGATCCTGATCCGGAAGTGGGCGGCGCCGGTCAGCCGTCCAGTTTCGCCTTGAGCATTTGCATGACCGCGCCGGGATTGGCCTTCCCCTTGCTCGCCTTCATGACCTGTCCCATCAGGAAGTTGATCGCCCCCTGCTTGCCGGCCTTGTATTCCTCGACCGACTTTGGATTCCCGGCAATGGCGTCGGCGGCCCAGCCTGCGAGCGCGGAGTCGTCGGAGACCTGCGCCATGCCCTTGGCTTCGACGATCGCCTTCGGATCGCCGCCTTCGTTGAAGACGATTTCGAACACCTGCTTGCCGGCGCTGGTGCTGATGGCCTTGGCGTCGATCAACGCAACGATTTCCGCCAGTTTTCCGGGCGTGACCTTCGATTCCGAAATCGCCAGCCCCTTTTCGGAAAGGAGGCGCAGCATTTCGCCCATGATAAAATTGGAGACCGCCTTGGCGTTATTCGTATGCCGCATGGCCGTCTCGAACCAATCGGAAACGGCCTTGTCGGCTGTCAACACGCCGGCATCGTATTCCGGCAGGCCCAGTTCGGCCACATAGCGCGCGCGGCGTTGCGCCGGCAGTTCCGGCAGCTCCGAACGCCATTTTTCGATCCATTCGGCGGCAATTTTGACCGGCATCAAATCGGGCTCGGGGAAATAGCGGTAGTCGTGGGCGTTTTCCTTGGTGCGCTGGGTGAAGGTTTCGCCGCGATCGGAATCGAACCCGCGCGTCTCCTGCACCACCTTGCCCCCGTTTTCGAGCACCCCGGTCTGGCGTTCGATCTCATATTCGATCGCCTGCTGGATGAAGGCAAAAGAGTTCATGTTCTTGATCTCGACCTTCGCGCCCAGCGCCTTTTGGCCCACCGGGCGGACGGAGACGTTGACGTCGGAGCGCATCTGGCCCTTTTCCTGGTCGCAGTCGGAAATACCGCCATATTGCAGGATCTGCTTGAGGGCGGCCATGTAGGCCAGCGCATCGGCGGCGGAATGCATGCAGGGTGTCGAGACAATCTCCATGAGCGCGGTGCCGGCGCGGTTGTAGTCGACCAGGCTGCCCGCCGCCGCATGGGTGTTCTTGGCCGCGTTTTCCTCTTGGTGGATGCGCTCAAGTACGAAATCTTTTCGTTCGCCATCGACTTCGACCTCGAGGTGGCCGCCCAGGCAGAGCGGCTGGTCGTATTGCGAAATCTGGTAGTTTTTCGACATGTCGGGATAGAAATAGTTTTTCCGGTCCCACTTGCTGTAGGGGTTGATTTTGCAGCCCAGCAGCAGGCCCGCCTTGCAGCAGAGCTCGATCGCCTTTTCGTTCAGCACCGGCAGCGCGCCCGGATAGCCTAGGCAAACCGGGCAGACATGCGTGTTCGGCTCCGCGCCGTATGCGTATTTGCAGGCACAGAACATCTTTGTGTTCGTCTTCTGCATGACGTGCGTTTCAAGCCCGATGGTCGCTTCGTATTTCATCTCATGATCCGTGATTCTTGATTCGTGACTCTCGACCCGAGGCTAAAGCGCGGGGCGTTTATGGTGCCATTCGGTGGTCTGCTCGTAGGCGTGGCCGACCTTGAGGATGGCCTGCTCCTGGAAGGCGTCGCCGATGATTTGCAGGCTGATCGGCAGGCCGTCCGAGGTGAAGCCGCACGGCAGCGACAACGCGCAGTTGCCGGCCAGGTTGACGGGCGTCGTCAAAATGTCGTCGAGATACATCTTCAGCGGATCGCCGGTCTTTTCGCCCTTGCGGTAGGCGGCCGTCGGGGTCACCGGCGCAAGGATGGCGTCGCACTGCCGGAAGGCTTCGGAAAAATCGTTGCGGATGAGGGTGCGGACCTTTTGCGCCTTGAGGTAGTAGGCGTCGTAGTAGCCGCTGCTCAGCACGTAGGTGCCGAGAATGATGCGGCGCTTGACCTCCTGGCCGAAGCCCGCGGCGCGGGTGCGCCCGTATAGCTCGGCCGGATCCTTGCCGTCGAGCCGCAGGCCATAGCGGATGCCGTCGAACCGCGCCAGATTGCTGCTGGCCTCGGCCGGAGCGATGATGTAATAGGTGGTGACGCCCACGTTGATGAGCGGCAGGGAGATGCGCTTGACCGCGCCGCCTTCGGCTTCGATACGGGCGATGGCGGCGGCCACTGCTTCACGCACCGAAGGATCGATGCCTTCGCCATCCAGCTCCACCGGCAGGCCAAACGTGAGGCCCTTAAGGGGAAGGTCAATGGGGGAGCCGATCTTGGCGTCGGGGCGGCTGGTGCCGTCCTGCGGGTCGTGGCCGCTGATGGCTGAAGCCAGCAGAGCGCAGTCCTCCACGGTGCGGCCCATTGGGCCAATTTGGTCGAGGCTGGAGCCAAACGCCACCAGCCCCCATCGGCTCACACGGCCATAGGTGGGCTTGAATCCGGCGATGCCGCAAAAGGCGGCGGGCAGGCGGATGCTGCCGCCGGTGTCGCTGCCCAGCGAGAGCGGAGCCATGTTTCCGGCCACGGCCGCGGCCGAGCCGC